>JAYTML010000054.1:0-6240 GCA_043728655.1 Chthoniobacter sp.
TAAAGGCCCGCAAGAAGGCCAAGGAAATCGACCAGCACGTCACAGGTCAGCAACTTCTCGACGGCATCCGCCAGTACGCTTTGAAGCAATTCGGGCCGATGGTTCCGACGGTCTTTGAATACTGGGGTGTGCGGCGCGGCGCGGACTTTGGCGAAATGGTTTTCAATTTCATCCGCGTCGGCATCTTCGGAAAGACGGACACGGATTCGATCGACGATTTCAAGGGCGGCTACACTTTTCACGACGCTTTCGTCGCGCCCTTTCTGCCGGAAAAACCGCCTGTCCATTCCCGCCTAGCCGCCAAGTCGCCGGTGGAACTGCTCTGACCGGTCACGCGGCCAGGATTGGCCGCTTGATGGATGAACCGGGCGGCGGGTCGCGCGCGGAATACCCCGCCCATCATCCGGCGCTCCAAGCATCCACATTTCCATGATCCAATTGCATCCCACTCCTCCCGCGGATTCCTCGGCGGCGATGACTTTTCCCGCCGTCACTGCGACGACATCCACGCTGTCGAACGGTCTCGGCGTCATCGTCCAGGAGGATCACAGCGCGCCAGTGGCCAGCGTGCAGGTGTGGGTGGAAACCGGGAGCATCCACGAGGGGCGGCATCTTGGGGCGGGGATGTCGCACATGCTGGAGCACATGCTTTTCAAAGGCACGACCACGCGCGGATCGAGCGAGTTTGCCCAGCGGATCCAGGACGCCGGCGGCTATATCAATGCCTACACGTCGTTCGACCGCACTGTGTATTGGATCGATATCCCGTCCAAGGGCGTGCCCGTCGCCATCGACCTGCTCAGCGATGCGGTCATGGACTCCACGCTTCCGCCGGAGGAGTACGTCAAGGAGCAGGAGGTCATCCGCCGTGAATTCGCGATGGGCAATGACGACCCTGATCGCATGAGCGGCCAACTCCTCTTCGCCACCGCCTTCCGCGAGCATCCCTACCGCGACCCCATCATCGGGCACCTCGATGTCTTCAACGCGCTCCGCCGCGACGACGTGATGGCCTACTACAAGGCGCGCTACGTCCCGAACAACATGTTTTTCGTCATCGTCGGCGACGTCGATGCCGCCGCCGTGCGGGCGCAGCTCGGCGGGCTTTTTGCGAAACATCCGCGCCGGCCGCTGCCGCCCGTTTTCATTCCGGCGGAGCCTGAGCAGCTTGGCCGCCGGGAGGCGCATGTGGAATTCGCGACCGAACTCACCCGCCTGCATCTCACCTGGCACGTCCCGTCCGCGGCTCATCGCGACATCCCGGCGCTCGATGTCGCGGCGACGGTGCTCGGCAGCGGACGCAGCTCGCGCCTTTACAAAAAACTGCGCGAAGAACTCGCGCTCGTGCACTCCGCCGACGCGTGGTGCTACGCGCCGGGGCAGTGCGGACTCTTTGGCGTGGATGCCGTGCTCGATCCCGGCAAGCGCCCGGCGGTCGAGGCGGAGCTCTTCCGCATGATCGCCGAACTGCGCGACGGCGGGGTGACGGAGCGCGAACTGGCCAAGGCCCGCAAAGGCTCGCTCAGCCACCAGCTCCAGTCCGTCACCACCATGCGCGGACGCGCCAGTGATCTCGGCAGCAACTGGCTCCTCGCGCGAAACCTCGACTTTTCCCGCGACTACCTCGCGGCGATCCAGCGCGTCACAGCCGATGATCTGCGCCGCGTCCTCGCCACCTATCTGACCGATCGGAATCTTACCGTCGTCTCGCTCAATCCCGAGGGTTCCCTCGCGAAAACAGGCGCGCTTGCCGCCGTCCAGATGCCTGGAGAAATCCAAAAATTCGAGCTGACGAACGGGCTGCGCCTGCTCGTCCGCGAAGACCCGCGCCTCCCGCTCGTCTCGCTCAATGCCGCCTTCAAGGCAGGCCTCCTCGCCGAGACCGCTGCGGACAATGGCATCACGCGGCTGCTTTCCAAAGTCCTCCTCAAAGGCACCGCCACGCGTACCGCCGGGCAGCTCGCCGACGAGATCGAGGAACTCGGCGGCAGCATCGGCAGCGATGCGGGCGGCAACAGCATGAGCGTCTCCACGCGCGTCATGAAGCCGGACCTGCGCGCGGGGCTCAGCATCCTCGCCGACGTGCTGCTGCACGCCACGCTGCCGGAAAAATCCGTCGCCCGCGAAAAGCAGGCGCAGCTCGCCGCGATCAAGGCCGAGGACGAGGAAATGACCGCCCTCGCGCGCAATCTACTCCGCGAAAACCTGTTTGGCACCCACCCCTACGGACTCCGCGGCACAGGCACGCCGGAGAGCGTCGCACGCATCACGCGCGATGACCTCGCTGCCTTCCGCGACCGCCACCTCGTCGCGAGCAATGGTGTCCTCGCTGTCTTTGGCGACGTGCGGGCCGAGGAAGTGCGCGCCCTCGTCGAGGAAGCGCTGGCGTCATTGCCCGCGGGCGCCCCGGCCTTTGCCACCGTGCCGGAGCCGCCCGCGCTCGCCGCCTCGATCGAGGTCGAGCGTATCGAGGAAAAGGAGCAGGCCGTCCTCATGGTGGGGTTTCCGGGCGTCGATCTCTTCAGCCCGGATGCCACTGCGTTTGAGCTCATCGACGAAGCGTGCAGCGATCTCGGCTCCCGCCTTTTTCTCCGCATCCGCGAGGAGATGGGCCTCGCGTACTTCGTCGGCAGCAGCCACATGTCCGGCCTCGCGCGCGGGATGTTCACGTTTTATCTCGGCACCGCGCCGGAAAAGGTGGCGGACGTGAAAGCCGCGCTTCACGACGAGATAGCCAAGCTCGCCCGCGACGGCCTCAGCGCCGAGGAGCTTGCGCGCGCCCGCGAGAAAAGCATCGGCCAGATGGAAATCCGCCACCAGAGCAATGGCGCATTCGCCTACCAGGCCGCGCTAAACGAACTCTACGGCCTGGGCCACAGCTACCACCTCCGGCAGCGCCGCGAGATGGAGGCGCTCACCGTCGCCGAAGTCGCGCGGGTCGCCCGGCAGTATTTTGAAAAGCCGGCCATCACCGCCATCGTGCGCCCCGCCTCCGAGGCTGTGAAACCGAAGTAGGAAGTTCGGCTGCTCAGCTCCGGGCAGGATTTCTTCGGAGCCAAGCGCTCCTGCGCGCCCCGCCCGGCGCTCCTCCGCCAGAATCATCGAACGTAGCGGCCTGCCCCTGCCGCCTCCGGCCCGCTAGTCCCCCAGCTCCACGTTCCAGTACGCGAGATCCACAAAGTGCCGCCAGCTCTCGTGCTGCTGCCCGTCGAAAGTGATGTGCACAAAGGGCCGCCACTTCGGGCGCACCGGCTTGCGGATGAGCTGCATCCGCACCTGGTGCGCGAGGCGGTTTCCCTTCCGCGTATTGCACGGGATGCACGAGCACACGATGTTTTCCCACGTCGTCAGCCCGCCTTTGTCGCGGGGGATGACGTGATCGAGATTCAGGTCGCGCTTCTCGAAAACCTTTCCGCAGTACTGGCACGTGCTCTTGTCGCGCTCGAAAATATTCGCCCGCGTGAACTTCACTTCCTTCTTCGGCAGCCGGTCGAAAATCATCAGCACGATGATGCGCGGCACGCGGATCTTGAATGCGATGGTATGCACCATCTCGTCCTCCGGTTCGCGGGTGGAAAAGTCCCGCCAACTGTCGAAGTCGTGCGTGTGAAAGTTGTTTCCGCCCGCCGCGAAGACGACCTGCGCATGGCCCTGGCAGATGAGCGTAAATGCGCGGCGGACTGTGCAGACATTGATGGCCTGCCAGAGACGGTTCAGCACGAGGACTTGGCGATCGAGCATAGGAGAGGACCCGCAGGGGCTCGGAAAAAAGTTGCGCGGAAGCTAGTGGTGCGTGCGTGCGCTGTCAATCGGCGCGCGCTGCCGCAGCGGCCGCCGGAAATGTTTCTGGACAGGCATCGCCCGGCTGTCACCGTTTCCGCCCTTACCCATGAAATCCCGGCTCGTTCTCCCTGTCGTCCTTTTCACCCTCACCGGTTGCCTCGTCGCTGCTGACGAAAAGCCTGCGCCGCCCGCGGAAACGCCTGCGGCGAAAGCGGACGACCTTTCCGCCTACAAGACCGCGGATGCACTGTGGAAGCACATCGAGGAACTGCGCGAGGAGCCAAAGGTGCAGCCGAAATCGCAGGAGGAGCTGATCGCCATCATCAAGGACTGGTTCGGAAAACAGCGCGCGGCTGCGGACGCCTTCGTGAAAACCTATCCGGCGGACGCGCGCCGCTACTCGGCGAAAATGATCGCCCTCCAGGCGGCCATGCAGCTTTCCCAAGTCCCCGGAGCCGACCCGGCCACGAAGACCGGCGCGGACGATGTGCTCAAGGAGATCGACGCGATCATCGCCGCCGCCGATGCGCCCGAGGACGCGAAGGGCGAGGCCAGCTTCATCAAGACGATGATGATGACCGAGAAGCTCGACGACGAGAAGCCCGAGTCCGTCTCCGCGTTTCTCAAGGCGTCCGAGGCATTCCTCGCGAAATATGGTGCGCACAAGCTCGCGCCGCAGATGCGCCAGATGCAGATGCAGGTCGTCTCGCAGGCGCAGACCCCCGAGGCGGTGGCGCTGCTGAAAAAACTCGCCGAAGACAAAGACCCGCAGGTCTCCGGTGGCGCGAAGGAGATCCTCGCCCAGCGGGAGAAAATGGCGGGCCTGAAAACGAAGCCGCTCGATCTCAAGTTCACCGCAGTGGACGGCTCGGAGTTCGACGTGGCCAAGCTCCGCGGCAAGGTCGTGCTCGTGGACTTCTGGGCGAGCTGGTGCGGCCCGTGCATCGCAGAAATGCCAAACGTCGTCGCCGCCTACAAGAAACTGCACGACAAGGGATTTGAAATCGTGGGCATCTCGCTCGACCAGGACAAAGCCAAGATGGATGCCGCCCTGGCCAAGCACAGCATGACGTGGACGCAGTATTTCGACGGCAAAGGCTGGCAGAATAAGATCAGCAGCGGCTTCGGCATCGAGTCCATCCCCGCCGCGTGGCTGCTCGACAAGAAAGGCATCCTCCGCGAAACCGGCCTCCGCGGCGAGGCGCTCGCCGCCGGCGTGGAAAAGCTACTCGCCGAATAACCTCTCCCAAACTCAAAACCCACCCGCGCATGAAAATCCCGCTCCTCCTCTCCGCCGCCGTGCTCCTCGCCCTCGCTCCAGTGCGCGGCGCCGAACCGGAGTCCGCTCCCGCCATCGACTTTTCGGCGTTCAAGACCGCCGACGAATTCTGGAAGAAGGTCGAGGAACTCCAGAAGCCGCCCACGGAAAAACCCGCCACGCGCGAGTCCGCGATGGCCCTGGCGAAGTCGTTCTTCGAGACTCAGCGCACGGCCGCCGACGCGTTCGCGAAAGCCTTTCCTGAAGATCCGCGCCGCTGGCAGGCGAAGATGGTTTCGATCCGCGCGGATTCGCAGTTGCGGCGCATCGGCGGAACCCCCGGCGCGACCGACGCGGACAAGGCCGCTCTCGACGCCGTGATCAATGCGCCCGACGCGCCCGCCAATGCCAAGGCGGAGGCCGCCTTCATGCGCGCCACCACGCTCACGGCGGACTTCGACAAGACGCGCCCGCAAACCTACGCGCCCTTTCACGCAGCGGCCGCGGATTTCCTCGCGAAGTATCCCGACCACCCGCTCGCCGCGCAGATGCAGACATTGCAGATGCGCGTGCTCGCCAGTGACGCGTCGCCCGAAGGCGCGGTGCTCTTGAAAAAACTTGCCGCCAGCTCCGACGCGAAGGTGGCCGAAAGCGCGCAGAGCGTCCTGACAAAGCGCGAGCGCATGGCCGACCTCAAGACCAAGCCGCTCGACCTCAAATTCACCTCCGTGAGCAATGAGGACGTGGACCTCGCGCTCATGCGCGGCAAGGTCGTGCTCGTGGACTTCTGGGCGAGCTGGTGCGGGCCGTGCATCGCCGAGATGCCAAATGTTGTCGCCACCTACCAGAAGCTGCATTCAAAAGGCTTCGAGATCGTCGGCATCTCGCTCGACCAGGACAAAGAGAAGATGCAGGAGGCTTTGAAAAAGCACGGCATGACCTGGATGCAGCACTTCGACGGACTCGGCTGGAAAAACAAGATCAGCAGCGGCTACGGCATCGACTCCATCCCCGCCACCTGGCTCATCGACAAAAAAGGCATGCTTCGCGAGAGCGGTCTGCGCGGAGAAGCGCTGGAGTCGGCCGTCGTGCGGCTGCTCAGGGAGTAGGCCGGCGAGGGGAACAGGGGAGTGGCCGGTGGGGAATGACAAAGGACTGACGAAGCCCGAAGCCTGGGTTTTCCGCGCGCGAAACTCGCG
>JAYTML010000055.1:0-1728 GCA_043728655.1 Chthoniobacter sp.
GGCTTGAACTCGAAGAGCTGCGGCGAGGTGTCGATCATCGTTGTCGTGGCCACGCCGGTGCGGAAGATCGGGAAGTGGATGACGTTTTCGAGGAAAGGAATGTTCGTCTTCACGCCGCGGATGCGGAACTCGCGGAGCGCGCGGTCCATGCGGTCGAGCGCCATGTCAAAGGTCTGGCCGCTGGCGGTGATCTTCACGAGCAGCGAGTCGTAGAATGGCGTGATGACGGCGCCCGCGTCGCCCATGCCGGCGTCGAGCCGGATGCCGAAGCCTTCCGCCGGGCGGAAGGTGAGAATCTTGCCGTAGTTCGGGGTGAACTTGTTCTCCGGGTCCTCCGTCGTCACGCGGCACTGCACGGCGTAACCCATGCGCGGGATGTGATGCTGCGCCGGCAGCGCCAGCTCCGGGCCGTGCAGCTCCATGCCTTGCGCGATCAGGATCTGCGAGCGCACGAGGTCGATGCCGGTGATCTGCTCCGTGACCGTGTGCTCGACCTGGATGCGCGGGTTCATCTCGATGAAGAACCACTCCTTCGTGTCGAGATCGTACAGAAACTCGATCGTCCCCGCGTTGTCGTAGCCGATCTCCTTTGCGATCCGCACCGACGCTTCGCACAGCTCGCGGCGCACGCGCTCATCCAGCCCCACGCTCGGCGCGATCTCGACGACTTTCTGATGCCGGCGCTGCACCGAGCAGTCGCGCTCATGGAGGTGCAGCACATTGCCGTGCTGGTCGCCGAGCACCTGCACCTCGATGTGCTTGGCGCGCGGGATGTACTTTTCCAAAAAGACCGCGGCATTTCCAAAAGCGCGCTCCGCCTCGCCCTGCGCCTCGTCGAGCAGGGAGTCGAGATCGCCCGCCTTGTGGACCACGCGCATCCCACGTCCGCCGCCGCCGAATGCCGCCTTGATGATGAGCGGGAAACCAATCTGCGCCGCCACCTTCAGCGCCTCACCGCGGTCGCTCACAGGATCTTCCGTGCCCGGCAGCGTCGGCACCTTCAGCTTCTGGGTCAAAGCGCGCGCCGCCACCTTGTCGCCCATCAGATCCAGCAGCTCGGCTTTCGGCCCCACGAAGCCGATGCCCGCATCGCGGCACGCCCGCGCGAAGCCCGCATTTTCCGACAGGAATCCGTAGCCGGGATGGATCAGATCGACGCCGCGCTCCTTGGCCACGGCGATGATCCCATGAATGTCGAGATACGCGCCGACCGGCCCCTTGCCCTCGCCCACGCGGTAGGCCTCGTCGGCCTTGAAGCGGTGCATGGAAAAGCGGTCCTCCTCGGCGTAGATCGCGACCGTGCGCAGGCCGAGTTCCGTCGCTGCCCGCATCACGCGGATGGCGATTTCGGAGCGGTTCGCTACTAGGAGCTTCTTTTGGCGGGGCGGCTGGGTGGGCGGAGTGGCGCGGAGTGCAGGCATGGGAAAAAAGGGGAGCGCGTTTTTACGGGAAGGCCGCGCCGGATTGCCAGCGGATAAGCTCGCCGCTGCGTGGGGGCGTCCAGTGGGAGTCCTCGGAGTTTTCAACGCAGAGACGCAGAGGCGCAGAGATCGCCGAGGTCATCATCCGCGAATCTGGCGCTCGTATGTTCATCGTGACGCTCCGACCCTTTGCGGCCTTCGCGTCTCTGCGTCTCTGCGTTAAAGCCAAGAACCACTGCGTGGCGCTCCTGCCGCCGGGAGACCGGGCCTGGCGTTACGGGATGTCCGCGCAGAAAGAGCTTGCCCG
>JAYTML010000056.1:0-2547 GCA_043728655.1 Chthoniobacter sp.
ATGACCACGGAGGAATCCGAAGCTCAAAGCTCAAAATCGGGGTCAGCGCGCTCGTTTGCGCGTGGAAATTTGAGTTTTAAAGCTTTCCGCGCTTTGCGCCGACCGCCCGCAATGCTATTAAGAGTTGTTATGTTTAGCTGGCTTCAGATGAGAACGTCTAAACCGACGGCAACACACCTCGCGGAGCTGCCGAGGCCGAAAATCGCACGCACTTCCAAGCCGGCACGCGCCGCCGGGCCACCCCTCTGGCAGATCGATACCGACACGCTGAAGCCCCACCCCCTGCTTTCCCTCCTCCCAGCCGGCGCGCTGGATCGCCTCATCGACGACTCCGCCATCACCGAATACCCGAAAGGCACCGTCCTCTTTCGCGAGGGCGATCCTTGCGACGCCATCTTTCTCATCATCAGCGGGCGCTGCGAGACACGGACGAACGGCTTCAACGGCGCGAGCCGCGTCGAGGAGGTCTTCGGCCCCGGCGACACTCTCGGCGAGCGCGCGCTGATCAATCGCGAGCCGCACCGCCATTCCGCCATCGTCGCCACGCACGCTGTGCTCCTGCGCATCCCCGGCAGCGAGTTGCAGGGGCTCTTTGCGAAAGACCCCTGCTTTGCCGGTCTCTTCTCCCAGGCCGTCAGCCAGCAACCGCGCGCCATTCGCAGCCCGCGGGTCCGCCGCGTCGTCGCGGTGCTTTCCCTTTCTCCGCGACTGGACGCAGACGCCGCGGTCCACCGTCTCGCCGGCGCGCTCCACCGCCTCGCCGGCCAGCGCGTCCTCGTCCTCAGCCTGGATCCCACTGGGGAAAAGCCGAGGATCGCGGACTGGAAAGCGCACGAGGCCGCGCTCGGCGGCGAGTTCGGCTTTGCCCGCCAGCTTCATCCGCACGACAGCGGCTTCGATGAACTCCGCCTCACCGCCGGCCCCGAGTCGCGCGACGCCTCGGCCATCGCCCCGCTCCTCAGCCACTGCGCGCGGCATTTCGATTTCGTCATGCTCCATCTCCACCCGGAGACACCCGTCCCGTCAGCGATCGCGGGCATCACCGAGTGCGACCTCGCCTTTGTCCTCCTCCAGGCCAGCACGCAGAATCTCTACGACTTCGAGCTGCTCATGCACGCGATCGGCGAGCGCGCGCGCAGCCACGTAAAGCCCATCCTCTGCGTGGAGGAAAACATCGCCGCGCCCGAGGTTCACGCCGCGATGAAGCAGCTCGGCCACCCGCTCCACTCCTTCGCCCGCGGCTTTCCGCTCCGCGGCGGGGCCACGGTGCCGGACCGCCGCTTCGATCTGCTCATCAACCGCCTCGCCCGGGAAATCGCGCGCTGCCGCATCGGCCTCGCGCTCTCCTCCGGCGGGGCGAAAGGGCTCGCGCACATCGGCGTCATCCAGGTGCTGGAGGAAAACGGCATCGAGGTGGACTGCATCGCCGGCTCCAGCATGGGCGCATACATCGGCGCGATCTGGGCCTACGGCCTCGACGGGGAAAAGCTGGAAAAACTCGCCCGCGAACTGGAAGGCCGCTGGGGTCTGCTGCGCCTGCTCGATCCCTCGCTCCCGCCGCGCCGCGGCTTTCTCTACACGCGCCGCACCGCGGCGCGCCTGCGCCGCTCCATCGGCACCGCGCATTTCTCCGAGCTCATCCGCCCGCTCCGCGTCCTCTCCACGCATCTCGACACGCTGGAGCGCGTCGTCTTCTCCAGCGGCGAAGTGGCCAGCGCCGTGGAGGCCAGCATCGCCATCCCCGGCGTCTGCGTCCCCGTCACGCTCGACGGCGAGACCTACATCGACGGCGGCATCGCCGATCCGCTCCCGGTCGATGTCCTCGCGGAAATGGGCATCGAGCGGATCATCGCCGTGAACGTCATCCCGCCGCCCGAGCGCATCCGGCAGTGGCACGACTCCCGCAACGAGCCGAACGGTCGCGCGCCCGAGCGCTCATGGTTCGGCCGCGTCTTCGCCGACCGCTTCAACTACATGGCGCACGGCAACATTCTCGACACCATGATGCAGGCCATCAACGGCGCGCAGACCCGCGTCGCCGAAGCCTCCGCGCGCGATGCCGACATCCTCATCCGTCCGCTCGCCGGCGACGCCGAGTGGCACGATTTCACGCACCCGCAGAAGTACATCGCCCTCGGCCGCAGCGCCGCAGAGGCCCACCTCGCCGAGCTCAGAACGCTCGCGGGCGCCACCGCTTATGAACGCGAAACCCCACTGGCCCCAGCACCCGCAATCGCTGCGTGACTGGCAGCTCGCACGCCTGCGCACCTACCTGCGCGACACCGTGCTGCCCTTCTCCGCGCACTACGGACGCCTGTTTGCGAAAGAGCGCATCGACCCCTCGATGCTGCGCTCCCCTGCCGATCTCGCGCGCATCCCTTTCACCACGAAACTCGATTTCCTCCCCGGCCAGGAAGGCGCCGATCCGGTGCGCGACTTTGTCCTCATGCCGGACAAAGCCGTGCTCTCCCGGCGCTTTTCCTCCATCACCAAAGCCCTGCTGCATGGCCGCGCCGCAGTCACCGAGGGCTTCGAGCGCGAGTTCCG
>JAYTML010000057.1:0-2237 GCA_043728655.1 Chthoniobacter sp.
CCGGTGTGCCGCATGAGCACCTCGCAATGCGCGTCCATCGATTGGCCGACGGGGACTTTCAGCGTGGTCCAAAGGCGGTAGTCGCTGCCGGTCGTGGCCGTGTCCGTCGAGCGCACGACGACGTGGCCGCTGAACGGATCCTTTTGAAACATGAAATCGAATGCGCCGTTCAGCTTGTCCTCGCTCACCTTCCACGCCACGAGCGCGCCCTCGGCGAGATTGCTGGCGACGAGCGTCTGCCGCACGCGACGGATGGTGCCCGCGGCGAGCATCCCGCGGATGCGCTCCAGCACGGTCTCCAGCGGCAGGCCGCAGCGCTCGGCGATTTCGCCGAAAGGCTCGCGGACAAATCCCTGAATCTTGTCCTCGGAGACGGCGAGGATCTGCGTGTTGACCGGGTCGGAATGTTCGATGGACATGGTGAGGAGGCGCAGACTTTAGGCGGCCCGCCGGATGGCACAACGCGGATTCTGCGTGCTGCTGACCGCGGGTTGCGCCGGGTCGCTTCCCTCAGCGTGCCGGCTTCCCGGCTGCGCCGGGGCCGGGCTTTCCCACTTTCGTGGCAGAGCAGCCGCAGCCGCTGTCGCACGATTTCGCGCCCGCGCGTTTCCGCAGAAAGCGGACTACGAAATACGCCACCGCGCCGCAGATGATGGCGGTGACGGCGAGCTGGTCGAGGAGCGGGTTCATTGGAAGCCGAGCAGGCGGCCGCCTTGATAGACGGTGAATGCGCCGATCCAGGCGAGGCCGGTCATATAGGCGATCTGGAAAAGCGGCCAGAACCACGAGTTTGTCTCGCGGCGGACGATGGCGACGGTGCTGATGCACTGCATGGCGAGAACGTAGAAGACCATGAGCCCGATGCAAACCAGCGGCGTGAAGACCGGCCGCCCGTCGGCGCGCTTTTCGGCGAGCATGGTGTCGCGCAGCGGGGCGAAGTCGTCCTTGTCCTCGTTTTCGACGCTATAGACGATGGACATCGTGCCGACGAAAACTTCGCGCGCGGCGAAGGAGCCGATGAGGCCGATGCCGATCTTCCAGTCGTAGCCGAGCGGCGCGATGGCGGGCTCGATGGCGTGGCCCATCCGCCCCGCGATGCTGTGGGCGAGCGCCTCCGCCTTTGTCGCATCGGGGCTGGCGGGCTTCGGGAACGTGGCGAGCGCCCAGAGCAGGATCGACAGCGAGAGGATGACGGTGCCGGCGCGGCGGAGGAATAGGCCGGCGCGCTCCCACATCCGGATCGCGATGGTTTGCAGCGACGGCATCCGGTAGGGCGGCATCTCCAGCAGGAGCATCGGCGTCACACCCTTGAAGATTTTCGTTTTGAAAAACCACGCCATGACGAAGGCGGCGACGATGCCGAGCAGATACATGCTGAGCATGATGCCCGCCTTTTCCAAACCGGACGCCGCAGGGATGAGCACGGCGATCATCAGCGCGTACACCGGGATGCGCGCGGAGCAGGACATGAGCGGCGCGACGAGGATGGTGACGAGGCGGTCCTTCCGGTCCTCGATGGTGCGCGTGGCCATGATGCCGGGGATGGCGCACGCGAAGGAGCTGAGCATCGGGATGAAGGATTTTCCGTGCAGTCCGACCTTTGACATCAGCCGGTCCATGATGAAGGCGGCGCGCGCCATGTAGCCGGTGTCCTCGAGGATGCCGAGGAAGAAGTAGAGGATGAGAATCTGCGGCAGGAAGATGACCACGCCGCCGACGCCTGCGATCACGCCATCGGTCAGCAGGCCGCGCAGATCGGTGTCGGGCAGTTTGCCCGCGACCCATTCGCTGAGCGCGGCGGTGCCGCTGCTGATCCAGTCCATCGGCACCTGCGCGATGGTGAAGATGCAGAGAAACATCAGCGTCATCATTGCGATGAAAGCGACCCAGCCCCAGACGCGGTGGGTGAGCCAGCCGTCGAGGCGGTCGGAAATCGAAACCCCGTCGTGCGCGGCGCCTTTGTGCAGCGCGGCGGCGCAGACCTGGCCAATCCAGGCGTAGCGCGCATCCACGGGGGCGCTGAGCGGGTCGATGCCGCTGGCCGTGAGGCGCTGCTGCGCGGCGCGCGTGGCGGCGATCACCGAGCGGTCGTGGTGGGCGAGGGTGTCGAGCGCTTCGTCGTGGAGCGTGAGAAGCAGGAGTGCTTCCCCGCGGGCGACTTCGGTGGCGACCGGGAGCTGCTTCGCCAGCGCCATCGTCTCGCGCTCCAGCACGATGGGCATCTGCGCGCAAACCGG
>JAYTML010000058.1:0-1949 GCA_043728655.1 Chthoniobacter sp.
TCTTCGGCCTGGAACTGAAAGCCGAAGGCACGGACGCCGACCTCTTTTTCCTCGCCCAAAAGCTCGCCGCCTCGGCGGGACCGAAGCCGAAGCTTTTCCTCGCCTGCGGCACCGGGGACGGACTCATCGGCGAGCAGCGGGCGCTGCAAAAGCACCTCGAAAGCCTGGAGCTCGAAGCCACCTGCGAGGAGAGCCCAGGCACCCACGAATGGGGATACTGGGACGCGCAGATCCGACGCGTGCTCGACTGGCTGCCGCTAAGCAAATAGGCGCGCGGCGATTACTCCACTGCATCCAAGCCCGCGCCGCGGCGCGAACACTCCCACACCATGAAACTCAAATCCCTCTCCGCCCTCCTCGCCTTCCTCGGCTTCGCTTCCTTTGCCCATGCCGAACCGCTCGCCGTCGGCGCTGCCGCGCCGGAGATCAGCGCCGTCGATCAGGACGGCAAGACAGTGAACTTCAAGGACGTGTACGCAAAGGGCGCGACGCTCGTCTATTTCTACCCAAAGGCCGACACGCCCGGCTGCACCAAGGAGGCATGCAGCATCCGCGACAGTTGGGGCGACTTGCAGAAAAAGGGCATCCAGGTGCTCGGCGTGAGCGGCGACAAACCGGAGTTGCAGAAAAAATTCGCCGAGAAGTACAAGCTGCCGCACACGCTTATCGCGGACAGCGACAGCGCGGTCGCGAAGGCGTTCGGCGTGCCCACGCTCGGGAGCATCGCCAAGCGCCAGTCCTTCCTCATTCAGGACGGCAAATGCGTCTGGAACCAGCTCAGCGCCTCGACGGACAAGCAGGCCGAGGACGTGCTGAAAGCCTACGACGCGCTGCCGAAGAAGTAGCTCCACGGAGGGACGCGCTCCTGCGCGTCCCACGCATCGTGGGAGCGCGTCGCACCCAGGTCAGGGCACGCACGCGAGCGCGTCCCTCCGTTTTTGTTCCCGCCGCTTTTCCGCGGTCCGGGAGCATGGGTGAAAGTTGAGGGTTGAGCGTCGCGCGGAAGTGACGGCAGTTTGGGAAGGGCGCACAACGCCCCGTCCCTTTTTCACTCCGCCATCCGCATGCACGATCCCATCGCCATCGCCCTCGCCGAAGACCTCGGCCCAGGCGATCTCACGTCGCGTTACTTTGTCGGGAGCGAGGCGGGGAGCGCGCGCATTTTTGCCAAGGAGCCGGCGGTCGCCGCAGGCGTCGGCACGGGCGCGGAGGTTTTCCGGCGCGTGGATCCGCAGCTCGCGGTGCGCGTGGTGCTGGAGGACGGCGCGGCTTTGGCGAAAGGCGACACCGTCCTCGAAATCGCGGGTGCCGTGCGCTCCATCCTCACCGCCGAGCGCGTGGCGCTGAATTTCATCCAGCGCCTCTCCGGCACCGCCACGCTCACGCGCCGCTTCGTCGAGGCCGTCGCGGGCACACGCGCGCGCATCCTCGACACGCGGAAGACGACACCCGGACTCCGCGCGCTGGAAAAAGCGGCGGTCGTGGCGGGCGGCGGCGTGAACCACCGCTTCGGGCTCTACGACATGGTGATGGTGAAGGACAACCACCTCGCCGCAGGGACGGCGCCGGAGCATTTGCAGGCGGCCATCCGCAGGTTTCGCGAGGAGAATCCCGGCCTGCGCGTGGAGCTGGAGGCGGACACGCTGCAGCAGGTTCGGCGCTTCCTCGCGCTCGACGGCGTGGATGTCATCCTGCTCGACAACATGACGTGCGCGGAGTTGTCCGAGGCCGTGGCGCTCGGCGCGGGGCGCGTGCAGTTCGAGGCGAGCGGCGGCGTTTCGCTCGCCACGGTCTCCGCCATCGCGGCGACGGGCGTGGACTTCATCTCCGTCGGCGCGCTCACGCACTCCGCGCGCGCCGTGGACATCGCGCTGGACTTCGACGAGGAGCCGCATCTCGCCAAGACGTCGCCATGAATCTCGATCAGCAAATTCTCACCGCCCTGCACG
>JAYTML010000059.1:0-3328 GCA_043728655.1 Chthoniobacter sp.
CAGTCGCTCCTGCCGCTGGTCCGCTGGGTGGGCGCGGAGATGTGAGGGACGACAGGTGGCACGTGCCCTCTCCCTGCTTGCTTTTGTCCCGTCGGCTTCGCATTTTTTCCGCCATGTCTAAAGCAGACGCGATCAAGACCGAAGGTGTCGTCAAGGAGGTCCTCCCCGGAACCATGTTCCGCGTGCAGCTTCCAAACGGCACGCTGGTGCTGGCGCACATCTCGGGCAAGATGCGGAAGCACTTCATCCGCATCGTTCCCGGCGACAAAGTGGAGGTCGAGCTGTCTCCCTACGATCTGGATAAGGCGCGCATCATTTTCCGCGAGCAATAGCCGCAGCGACGCCACGAGCGCCGATTCCTTTCCAGTAAATCAACCGAAACCAATAACCGACGAACGCACCATGTCTGACGAAAACAAACCCACACCCGCCGCGACCAATCTCGAAAGCGCTAAGTCGCATGCGAAGGAGGCGGTCGATGCCACGAAAGCGCACCTCAAGGAAGCCGTGGACAGCTCGAAGGCGCACCTGATGGACGCTGTCGATTCCTCCAAGGAGCACCTGAAACACGCGGCGGACGATCTCCGCGCGGCGGCGGAGACAAAGGCGCGCGAGCTGCGCGACGCCGCGGCGGCGAAGACTGCGGAATTCCGCGGACGCGCCGGACAGACCTACGGCGAGACGCGAGAGCGCGTGCGCACCCTCCAGGACGACGGCGAGGAATACATCCGCGCGAACCCTACGAAAGCCGTCCTCACAGCGGTGGCCGCAGGCTTTGTGCTCGGGCTCGTCTTCCGGCGCTAGACCCAGCGCGATGCCCGACCCCGCGCCCCCGGAGCCCGCCGCCGGAATCTTCGTCCACCTCTCCGCGCTCCTCGCCGCGAAGCTCGCGTATCTGCGGGCGCGGCTGGAGCTGGCCGGACTGGAGGGAAAGGAGGCCGCCGTCCATCTCGCGGTCATCCTCGGGCTGGCGGCTGGCGGGGCGCTGGCGCTGTTCTTCGGCTACTTGTTTTTCATCATCGGCCTCGTCTTCCTCATCGCTTGGGCCTGCGGCGGGGGAGACGTGTGGATCTGGGTGACGCTCGGCGCGGCGGCGCTGCACTTCATCGGAGCGGCAGTGCTCCTCCTGATAGCCAAGGCACGCCTCAGGACGCCGATGTTTTCCGCAACGCTCGACGAACTCAAACAGGACCAGGAATGGCTCAAGACCAACGCAAGATTGAACTGACCGCGGAACTCGCCAGCGCCCGCAGCCGGTTCACACAGAATCTCGGCGGGCTCAGGAGCGATCTGGATGTCCCCGGCCGCCTGAAGAGTGCGGTGAAGAAAAACCCCGCCGTCTGGGTGGGCGGGGCGACGCTCTTTGGCGTGCTCCTTTCGCGCTGGCCGAGGCGGGGAAAAAAGGTCGTCGTCATGAAGGCGGGAAAGCAGACACCGGTCGTCAGCGCGGGGAAGGCGGGGCTGCTGCTTGGCGCATTGAAAATCGCTTTTGACCTCTCCCGGCCCGCACTTGCCAAATGGGTCGGACGGCGGATGGCGGACTACATGGATGGAAGCGGAAACGACGGACGCTCTTCCCACTGAGCCGCCCGCGAAGGCTGCAAACATCAGCTTTCTCCGCCCATGGGCAAAACTTTCGTTTGCATTTCACCGGCTGGCCGATAGCAATTCTTGAGGCATCCATGGCAGATCCAAATCCCCCTCAAATTCCCCGAGTCGTCGCCGTCCCGCGGGTCGTAGCGGTTCCGAAAGTTGTCGCCGTCCCGCGGGTCGTCGCCGTCCCCTCCCCGACCGAGGAAGGCACCGCCCCGGCGGCGCCCGTCGCCGCGGTGGAGGTGGTGGCCGAAGAGCCGCAGCACGCGCTGCTGCATGTCGATGAATATCTCCGCATCGCCCAGGAATCCAAAGCGTCGGATATCCATCTGGGCGTCAACGCCCCGCCGATCTGGCGGCGCAACGGCATCCTCGAACCCGTCTGGATGCAGGCCGACAAGCTCACGGCGGAGAATACGGCAACCTTGGCTATGGGCTTCCTCAACGACGAGCAGAAGCACATCCTCGCCGACCGCGGCGACATCGACTTCGCCTACGCCACGGACTTCGGGCGTTTCCGCGCCAGCGTGGTGCGCCAGCGGATCGGGATAGACGTCGTCTTCCGCATCATCAGCACGAATCTCCGCTCGATGGACGACCTCGGCCTGCCCGAGTCGCTAAAGCTCCTGACCCAGTACCACAACGGCCTCGTCCTCGTGACCGGCTCGGTCGGCTCCGGCAAATCCACGACGCTCGCCGCGCTCATCGACGAGGTGAACAAGACGCGGCACGACCACATCATCACACTCGAAGACCCGATCGAGTACGTGATCCCGTCGAAGGGCTGCCATGTCACCCAGCGCGAGGTCCACACGCACACGCGTTCCTTCGGCGCGGCACTGCGCGGCGCACTCCGCGAAGACCCGGACGTCATCATGGTCGGTGAAATGCGCGACCTCGAAACGATCGGGCTCGCCATCACCGCCTCGGAAACCGGCCATCTTGTCCTCGGCACCCTCCACACCGGCAGTGCCGCGCGCACGCTCGACCGCGTGCTGGATGTCTTCCCCATCGACCAGCGCGAGCAGATCCGCGTCATGGTCAGCGAATCCCTGCGCGGCATCATCTCCCAGCAGCTCATCCCGCGCAAAGACGGCCGCGGCCGCGTGCTCGCGATGGAAATTCTCACGAACACCCCCGCCGTCGGCAACCTCATCCGCGAGGCCAAGACCTACATGCTGCCCGGCGTAATGCAGACGGGCAAAAAGCAGGGCATGAAGCTCATGGACGACTGCCTCATGGAACTCTACGACACCGGCCTCATCTCGCAGGAGGAGGCCTACGTGCGTGCCGAGCAAAAGGCGCTCATGCGGCAGCACTTTGCGCACTGATTTTCCTTCATGGCCTACATCGACCAGTTTTTTGAAGTCCTCGTCTCCTCCGGCGCGTCCGATCTTCACCTCGGCCAGGGGCAGCCTCCAAAGATCCGCCGGCACGGCGAGGTAGTCTCCATCCGCGAAGAGGTGCTCTCACATGACGAGATGGCTTTCATGATGAGCGAAATCTGCGGGCCGGAGCGCTGGGCTAAGTATCACGAGGTCGGCGATCTCGACTTTGCCTACGAGATGGACGAGCACTCGCGCTTCCGCTGCAACTTCCTCAAGCAGACCAATGGCTACGGCTGCGTCTTCCGGCTCATCCCGACGAAGATCATGACGCTCGACCAGCTTGGCATCCCGGCGATCGTGAAGGAATTCGGCCACCTGCGCGGCGGGCTCGTCCTCGTCACCGGCCC
>JAYTML010000060.1:0-9200 GCA_043728655.1 Chthoniobacter sp.
CGCCGCGACCAGTCCAGCCACAGGTCGCGGATTTTCCCGTCGCTCAGCTCCTTGATCTGGAGCAGCAGCACCGGCGTGAGATTGAAATTCACGCGCACGCCGGGGAAGTCCTCGATCACCGACACCATGTCGAGATAGCCCTTCACGCTGTGCAGGCGCACCCACGGCATCATCGCCGTCTGCGTCGTGGGATTCACGTAGTACGGCTGATGCATGTGCCAGAGAAAGACGACGTTTGCCATGACCGCCCTGCGTAGTGGGAAAGCCTCGCGCCGGCAATCGCGAAGCGGCGTGCCCCCCGGATTCCCTAGCAAAAATGCAGCCTCGCAAACCTCGGTACGCCTCGGCGCTTCCCATTTTTCCCGGCGCTCCATACGTTCCCGGCGCGATGTTTCACAAGCGCTACGCTTCCCCCGGTTCCGCCCCAGCCACCCTTGCCACGCTCAGGACTCCGAGCGAGGCCGCGCGCCCCACGATGCGGCTCACCGAGTACGACACGGCCGGCCTTTTGGAAAAGGAGATCCTCACCGTGGCGGACCTCCCTTCCTTCGAGGACGACGGACGCATCCGCTGGCTCGACATCGAGGGGCTGGGCGACGCCTCCATCTTTCAGGCGCTCGGCGAAAAGTACGGCCTCCACCCGCTCGCCCTCGAAGACGCGCTCCACACCGGCCAGCGGCCAAAGATCGAGCCATACGAAAAGCACCTCTTCATCGTCGCCCAGATGGTCTATCGCGACGCCGAGCTCCAGTTGTGCGGCGAGCAGGTCAGCATGTTTCTCGGACACAATTTCATCGTCACCATCCAGGAGGAGGTCGGCACCGATGTCTTCAATCCCGTCCGCGAGCGCATCCGCGTCGGGCGCGGCTACATCCGCAAACTCGGCTCCGACTACCTCTGCTACGCGCTGCTCGACGCCATCATCGACCACTGCTTTCCCGTCCTCGAAGTCCTCGGCGACGCCCTCGAGGAACTCGAGGACGAAGTCCTCGAACGCCCGCACACCTCCTGCCTCGCCAAGCTCCACGGCCACAAGCGCACCCTCACCCAGCTTCGCCGCTTCATCTGGCCGGAGCGCGATGTCTGCAACTCCCTCCTCCACGACGAAAGCGGCATCGTCTCCGCGCAGACCAAAGTCTTCCTCCGCGACGCCTACGACCACACCGTCCAGATCATGGACCTCATCGAGAGCTACCGCGACGTCGTCTCCGGCCTCACCGAGATGTATCTCTCCTCCGTCGGCATGCGCACGAATGAGATCATGCGCGTCCTCACGGTCATCTCCGCGGTTTTCATCCCGCTCACATTCGTCGCCGGCATCTACGGCATGAATTTCGACAACGCCGACGGCAAGATGCCCTTCAACATGCCGGAGCTGCACCAGCCCTGGGGCTACCTCGCGTGCATCGGCATCATGGTCGCCATCGCCATCGGCCAGCTCCTTTTCTTTAAGCGGAAAAAGTGGCTGTGACCCGGCGGGTCGGACCGCCGTTGTCCGTCCCAGCGTGATCTGCTCTCCCGGATGAAAGTCTCGCTGCACACCTCCTCGCTCGCCGCGCAGGCGCACGGATCGGTCGTGCTCCCTTGGTTGAAAGCCGTCGCGCTTTCCGCCGCGCGGACGCCGCTCGCCACGGCTGTGCTCGTGCCGCTGCGCGCCGATGCCTACCACCTCAAGGCGCTCGCGCTCACCGCCGAGCTCGGGCTGTGCGGCGTGCATTTCCTCACGCCCGGCGAGCTGCGCGACCGCCTCTCGCGCCACCTCGGCCACGGTCCACGCGTGCCGCTGCGCGAGCATTCGCGCCTGCTCCTTGCCACCGCCGCCGAGCGCGTGGCGGAGCGCGCGGGCGAAGGCGCGGACGCCATCGCCGCCGCACCGGACCAGTTGCTCAAAGCCATCGATCTCATCGGCGGCGGCGGGTGGAGCTTTGCGGAGGCCGGTCCGCCGCGCCTGCGGCCCATCGTCGCGGAGTTTGAGCGGCTGCTGAAAGGCGCGGGCTTTTCCACCGTGCATGACAGCGACCGCGCGCTGCTCGCCGCCGCGCAGACTGCGCGACCGCTTTTCGCGGAGCTGCTCGTCACCGGTTTCAATGCGCTCCACTGGCCGCACTGGCCGCTGCTGGAATCCGCCGTCCGCCTCGCTGAATCCGCCACGGTCTGCCTCACAGACCCGCGCCCGGAGGCCGAGGATCTCGATGCCGCCTGGGTCGGGACATGGGAGGAGACCTTCGGCGCGGCGCAGCCCGTCGCGGCCGACATCCCCTCGCCGCTCGCGGATGTGCTCCGCCTGCCGGAATCCGCCACCGAGCGCGCGCAGCGCGAGGCGGTGCCCGCGCGCGAGGTCGCATTTCTCGTCGGCCACGACACCGCGGAGCAGGCGCGCGCCGTCGTCGCCCAGGCGCTCCAGTTTCTCGCCGATTTTGCGTGCGGGCGGCTCGGCGTCCTCTTTCCCGCCGCCGGCGCGCTCTCGCGGCGCGTCGCCGTGCTGTTCGCAGAGCTGGACGTGCCGCACCACGACGGCCTCGCCCATCAGTCACCCGGCCCGCTCGAAGATGCCGCATGGACCGCGTGGCTCGCATTGCAGGAAAGCCCGCGCCTGCCCGCGCTCGTCCGCTTTCTCCAAGCCCACGCCGACCACGATTTCGCCGGGCTGGGCGCCGCCAGGGCCGCGGACGAATTGCAGCGCGTCTATCAGGAACTCCTGCTCGACGACCTCGCCGTCCTCGCCACGTATCTCGGCCGCCACTCGCGCCGGCATCATGCGCCGGCGCTCGCCGCCGCGCTCAATGCGCTCCCGCTTCTCCCGGAGCGCGCGCCGCTCGCCGAGATGATCGAGCGCACGGGCACGATCTTCCACCAGCTTGGCTGGACGCCGCGCGCCGAGGAACTGCAGCGCCTCGCCGCCGACTGGCGGAACGCGCTAAAGCTCGCCGTCTCCCGCCGCGCGTGGCTGCGCTGGCTCGGCGAGACGCTCGTCTCGTGGCGTGCCGAACGCGCCCCGGAAGGCGCGCACCCTTACAGCCGCCTCCACCTTTTGCCCTACGCGCAGGCCGAGTCGCAGGCGTGGACACACCTCATCGCCGCCGGGCTGAACGAAGGCCAGTGGCCGCCCACGCTCGAAGACGCGGGCTTTCTCGGAGAGGAGGAAATCGACGCGCTCAACCGCCGGCTCCGCGCGCTCAATGTGCGCGCCGCCGCGCAGGGCCGGCAGGGCGAGGGCCACATCGCCGTGCAGCCGGGCAAAGCCTTCTGCCTCGGCCCCGCGCAGCGCCGCGCGCTCGCTGCCCGGCAGTTCTACAACACGCTCGAATCCGCGACCGTGGCCGTGGCGGTCAGCGCGCAGCTTCACGACGAAGCCGCGCCCGGGCGCCAGTTCAACCCCGGCGAGTTTTTCACCCGGCTGTATTTCTGCGCGCGCGGACGCGCCGTCGCGCAGGACACCATGACCGCGCTCCACTCCGCGACCGCGCGCTGGCTCGCCGTGAGCGGACTGTGGAAAGCCGACGCGCCAGACCTCGCGGACGCGCAGCCGACGCGACGCGCCTACGTCGCGCGCCGCACCGCAGGGCAGCCGTTTGGCGAGTATGAGTTCGCGCTCATCAGACCGCCGCAGCCGCCGCTGCGCCTCGCGGCGAAACGCTGGGAGGACGCGCTCGCCTCGCCCGCCGAGGTGTGGCTCGGCGCGGTGCTCGGCGTCGGCGCGAGCGGCGGCGATGACGAAACACCGTGGGCGCTGGCGCAGGGCACATGGGTCCACGACTGGCTCCGCGCGCTCGTGGGATCTGCGGCCCCGCAGGCGTTCGCTCCCCTGCCCGCTCCGGCCGAACTGCACGCCCGCGTCCGCGCCGCCGCGGCCGCCTTTCGCGACCGCGTGAACGCCGCCCTCTCCGCGCACGGCCGCACGCTGCCGGACTGGTGGGCATCCGCGTGGGAGCAGGCGCTGGGCATCGCCGCGCCGCTCGCCGCGAGCGTCGCGCAGGTCGCTGGGCGCACGCACGCCGCCGCGGAGTGGAAGTTCGACGACACCGCCATCCCGCTCGCGGGCGGCGCGCTCCACATCCGCGGCCGCATCGATCTCCTCCTCACCACCGCCGCCTCGCTGGAGGACTCATGGCTCGTCGATTTCAAGACCGGCCACCGGAAGCCGCTGCGCACAAAAGATCTCGCTGCTGGCGACGGCGTGCAGCTCGCGCTCTACGCGCTGGCCCTGCGCGAGGCGGGCGCGCGCGCTGTCGGCCTCAGTCTGCTCACGCCGGGCGCTCCGCTCGATGCGCCGCAGCTCACGCTCGCCGACATCGGCGCCCTCGACGCGCTGTGGCGCGGGCTTTTGCAAATGCAGGAAACCGGCGTCTTCGGCATGCGCGGCGCACTTCGCGAGGAATACGGTTTCCGCCGCGACTACCCGCTGGCGACGCTCGCGATCGACGAGGAAATCCTCGCGGAGAAATGGTCGCTCACGCACCCCGATTTCGAGAGCGCGGAGGAGGAGCCGTGAGCACGCCCGCAGACCAGCCGCAGCGCGAGCGCTTCATCACGGAGCTGGAGCGGAATTTCTCCGTCGTCGCCTCCGCCGGGAGCGGAAAGACGCGCGCGATCACCGACCGCATCGTCGCGCTCGCCCGCCACGAGCGCGCGCTCGACTGGCTGCCCACGCTCGTCGTCGTGACCTACACGAACCGCGCCGCCGCCGAGATGCAGCAGCGCGCGCGGCAGAGCATCATCGAGGCCGACGTGCGCCCGGAGGTGGTCGCCGCGTTTAACCGCGCCTTCTTCGGCACGATCCACAGCCTCTGCATGCGCCTGCTCCGCCAGCACGGCCATCACCTCGGACTGCCGGGTGCGCTCGATCATCTGGATGAAAGCAACGACGCCGCGCTGTGGACGGAGTTTCTCCAGCAGCACACCACCGTCGGCGGCGCGCTCGACGCGGGCCAGCGCCGCGCCCTGCTGCGGCTGGCATCCGCGCGGATGCTGATGGAGCTGGGACGCAAAGGCAGCACACTCGAATCCGCGCAGCCGCCGGGACCGCTGCCCGCCTTCGACTTCGGCGAAATTCACGCCTTTGCGCCGGACAAGCGCTCGCTCGCGCCGGTCACGCGCTGCCGCGAGGCGCTCGCGCGCTGGGAGGAGGCGTGGGCGGGCGACGGCTTCGCGGGTCCGCTGCCGCCGTGCGAATCGAAACCGCTGCGCGCCATCTGGGAGGCGGCGGTCGCGCCAGTGCGCGAGTGGGTGCAGCGCGCGGCGCTGCACGTCGCCGCGGAGACTTCGCGGAGCTATCGCGACTTCCGCCTGCGCCACGGCGCGATGACCTACGGCGACCAGGTGGCGCTCGCCGCCGCGCTGCTGCGGCATCCCGAGGCCGCGCGGCGCATCCGTGCGAAAAACCACCGCGTGATCCTCGACGAGGCGCAGGACACGGACCCGTCGCAGTTCGACGTGCTGCTGGAAATCGCGCGCCCGCCCGAGGCCGCGGGCGCATGGCTGGAGGCCGCATCCGACCCGCCGCGCGCGGGGCATTTCTGCATGGTCGGCGACTTCCAGCAGTCGATCTACGGCAGCCGCGCCGATCTCCCGCACTACCGGCGGATCCACGACGCGCTCTGCGCGGACGGCGTGGGTGATGCGCTGAAGTTTTCCGTCACCTTCCGTCTCGACGAGGCGGGCATCGGCTGGGTGAACGACACATTTCCCGCACTGCTCAATGACACCGGCGGGCAGGTCGGCTTTGTCCAACTCAACGCGCGCCCGGCCGCGCAAGGCGGGCAGGTCGCCCGGCTCGATCTCGGCGATGTCTCGGATGTCGCCGGCGGGAAGGACTGGGAAAAGGCGCGCTGGGAGGCGCAGCGGCTGGCGGGCTGGATCAAGGATCAGGGGCTGGAAAACCTGCGCGCGTCCTCGTGGAGCGAGGTGGCGCTGCTCTGCCCGCGCACGCGCTGGCTGCCGGTGCTGCGCGCCGCGCTCCGCGCCGCCGGCCTGCAGGCGCAGGTGCAAAGCGAGCGCGCGATCAAGGGCGACAGCGCGGCTTACGCGTGGTTCACCGCGCTCGCCGGGGCGCTGGCCGCACCGCGCGACGGCTACGAGATCGTGGGCGTGCTGCGCGAGGTCTTCGGCCATTCCGACCAGGAGCTGGCGGACTTCGCGCAGGGCGAAGGCGAGCGCTTTCACCTCACCGCGACGACAACGCGCGCAGGCGCGGCGGCAGGAACGCTGAACGCTCTCGCCGCTCTGCGCGAGCGGATCGCGGGGTGTCCGCTTTTTTCCGCGATGGAGGAAATGGTGCGCGCCACCCGGCTGCGCGAGCGGCTGCTCGTCCTGCCCGACGGCGAAACCGAGGGGCTCGCCGCCGAACTCGACAATCTGCTCACGCAAGCCGCCGTCGCCGAGGCGTCGGGCGCGACGCTGGAGACATTCGCGGACGAGCTGCGCACGGGCTTCAGCGCGACGCGCGACGTGCGCGCGACGCTGCCGGACGCGGTGCAGATCATCTCCGGCCACAAGGCGAAAGGCTCGGAATGGGATGCGGTGATCGTGCCCTTCTTCGCGCGGCGCGTGACGGCGGGAACGCCCGGCTACCCGCGCATCCTGCGCGATCCCGCGACGCGCGGGCATCTCGCCGCGCTCGACGGCGAAGACATCGGCGGCGAGCTGAAGGATGCGCTCGACATGCAGGCGCGGCAGGAGCTGGAGCGTGTGCTTTACGTCGCTCTCACGCGCGCCCGGCGCACGCTGGTGCTGGTGGACGACCGCGCGCTTTTCGCCGGCAAGAGCGGGCTGCCGAAGCACGCGCAGGCGAGGCTGCTGCGCTGCGCGGCAAAGGACGCGCACGCGGAGATATTCGACGCGCTGCCCGGCACGCTCACGCCATGCAAGGCCACGCGCGCGGCGCAGACGGCGAAGGCCGCATCGCGCGCGCAGGCGCAGGTCGTGCCGGCGCTCGCGCCAGCCGATGCCCGGACACTCGAGAAAGGGCGCGGGCGCGCGACGCTTTTCATCAAGCGCAACCCAAGCGCGTTGGCCGAGGCCGCAGCGGCGGAGGCCGATCCGGTGGCGGAGCCGGATGCCGCGCGCCGCATCGCGACCGGGCCAAACGCGGGCCAGCGCTACGGCACCTGGTGGCACGGCTTCGTCGAGCAGCTCGACTGGCGTGCGGACGCCGCGGCTTGGGACACCACATTCTCCGCCGCGCTCCCCGACTCGCCCGACGCCGCGCTTTCCCGCAGCGAATGGGCGCTCCTCCGCGGGCAGCTCACGAACGGCTCGGAACTCGCGCGCCTGCTGACCGCGCCCGGCGTGATCCCGCATGCCGAGATGCCCTTCCTCTGGGCGATGAGCGAGCGCGAGTGCCTCGAAGGCATCATCGACCTCGCCGTCTTCGACCCCGCAGCCGGGAGCTGGCTGATCCTCGATTGGAAGACCAACCGCAAGCCGCCGGACGAACTTCCGCAACTCAGCGCGCACTATATGCCGCAGCTCAGCGCCTACTGGCAGGCCGTCGGCGCGATGCTCGGAGGCCGGATCGCGGCCGGCCTTTACTCCACGGCCACCGGCCAGTGGCTGCCATACGGCACGGACGCCCTCTCGGCGGAGTGGAAAAGGCTGAGCGGTGCCCCGGCGGCGATCGCGCAGGCTCTGGGCGAGGATTAGCCGGCGGAAAAGGCAACGAATCCGGACTCGCGCCCGTCGTGCGCCTGGCCCTGCGCCAAGAGGTCCCGGAGCCGGCTGCACCCCATCCGGAACAGGCGTTTTTTCGGCGCGGAACTTGCGGTGGTTCAGGAGGAAACCTATGATCCTGCGCCTGCCCTCCGCTGCGTTTCTTCCACGGCGTTGAGCATTCGGTCACTCCTGTGAAATCTCCCAGCCGCTCTTTTTTCTTCGTCGCCTCCCTCGTCCTGGCCGCAATCGCGGCGGGTCTCTGGCTGAGTCAGTCCGCACTCGATCGGAAGACGACCGTGGGGCCGGAGGATTCGCGGCGCGGCGGGATCCCGGCCGCTGACGGGCATGGAGCGACTCCGCCAGATGCTGCCGCCGTGCAGACCGCGGCCAATTCCGCCGCGCGTCCGCCGCTGCCGGCGGCCAACGTCAGCGCGGAGTCGCCCGAGTTTGCACGTTTCAATGACTGGGCGAAGCGCTACCTCGCCGCGTCGCCGGCGGATCGTCCTGGGCTGATCGCGGAGGGCGAGGCACTGGCTTCGGCACGCCGTACGGCGCTCGCGGGGCTGATCCCCGCGGACCCGCGGCGCGCGCTGGAAAACGCGGTGCCAATGGCGGTGCGCCAGCAGCTTCCCGCGCAGATCGTGACGCTGCTGGAGGACCGCGTGAGCGCGCGCGGATTCTATGGTGTGCTCGGCGTGGTCGGGGCGCCCGAGAGCGAGGCGCCGGTGCGGCGCGAGGTGCGAATCGAGGGCCAGCCCCGCTACCGGGCTTTCGTCTTTGGGCGGCGTGAGAGGCAGCCGACCAGGGAGTCGATCGCGGTCAGCGGCATCGCGGTGGATCGCGACCTGGCGCTGGATGAGCGGCCGCTGCGCGTGCTGGAAAAGGGCGAGGTGCCGGAGGCGGGAAAGCCGGTGGTCGAGACGTGCCCGGTCTCGGGCAAGACGACAGCGGTCACACGCGTGGAAGGGGCGCTGCCGCCGATCACCAGGGACACGCCGGCGGTCGAGATCGGGGGGACGATCCACTACCTCTGCGACGGCGGCCACATCCGCGAGGTCGAGGAGGGACTGGTGGCGCAGGAGGGCGCAAGCGGCGGCGCGGCAAAGCCGACGACGACGATCACAAGCACGCAAAGCACGGGAGTGCGCTCGCTCCTCTACATGCGCGTGGCCTTTCCCGAATCAAACCGCGAGCCGCAGACGGAGACGGCGGCGTACGACATGATGCGGCAGGTGAACGACTGGTTCGTGGAGACGAGCTTTGGCAATGTCTATCTCGTCACCACCATCACGCCGCTCATCATCCTCCCGCGCACGGAAGCCTGGTACACGGCCGGCACCGGCGGCGACGAATATGACGTCCGCGCCGATGCGCAGGCCGTGGCGCGGCTGATGGGCTACGACACGAATCAGTACGACCTGGACATCGTGGTGTACACGGGCGGGCCGGGGAGTTTCGGCGGGCTCGGATATGTGGGCGGAAAGGGCACGTGGCTCAAAAGCATCAGCGTGGGTGTGGCGTGCCACGAGCTGGGGCACAACTTCGGGGTG
>JAYTML010000061.1:0-9008 GCA_043728655.1 Chthoniobacter sp.
CGGTCTTCGGCGTGGGCTACACAAACTCGTCGCCGGCCTGGGATGGCGCGGCCGTGATCGGCGGGCAAGACGCACTGGCCGTGCGCTACAGCACCGCAGGGGCGTGGCAGGGCACCACGCGCTCTGGCTCCACCGGCACGGAAATCGCCTTCGGGGCTGCGGGCAATGCCACCAATCTACTCACCGGGGGCTATACCCTCGGCTCATTCGATGGCCAGCCCAATGCAGGAGCAGACGATGCCTTCCTGAGCCTGAGGACCAGCACCGGGGCACTGGTCTGGACGCGGTTCGTGGGCACGACTGCGTCAGACCGGGGCCACTCGGCGGACTTCGACAGTGCGGGCAATGCCTATCTGGCGGGTTATACCGGCGGGAGCCTGCCCACGTTTGCCAACTCGGGGGCCAACGATCTCTTCGTGGCCCGCTACGGTGCCAGCGGCGTGCAGACGCTGCTCAAGCAGTGGGGCTCGAGCGCCGATGACCGGACGTATGGAGTGAAGGTGGATGGGAGCGGCAATATCTATGTCACCGGCCAAACGAACGGGAACCTCGGCGGGCAGACGAATAGCGGGGGCTACGATGCCTTCCTGACCAAGCTGGACAGCAGCGGCAATGTGCTCTGGACGCGGCTGCTGGGCGGCATGAACGCCGATGCGAGTACCGGGCTGGCGCTGGATGCGGCCGGCCAGGTGTGGATCGGTGGCTATTCGGCGAGCAGCTTTGCCGGCCATACCAATGCCGGGATCTACGACGCCTTTGTGGCGCAATACGACAGCGCCGGAAACCTGCTCAACACGGCCTTCTGGGGCACCGCGGGCGATGAGGGCATCACCGGCCTGGCCGCCGCGCCCGATGGCAGCGTGAGCGTGAGCGGCTTCACCAGCGGCACGCTGGGCGCGGCGAACGCCGGCGGCACCGACGCCTGGGCCGTGTCCCTTACCGCCGTCCCCGAACCATCCACCGCGCTGCTGCTCGCGGCGGGCGCCGGACTGCTGCTCCGGCGGCGGCGCGATTGATCAGACATCGTGCCTATGGATGTGCCTCGCCAGCGCGCGGCGCGGGCTCAGAAAACCTTGTCGAAAAGCTCCGGATGTTCGTCGGCGACGAGCATGTCTTTGCGCCCTCTCCGCCGCTCCATGACGAATTTGTCCACGTTCGGATCGACGGGCACGGGGTAGTCGCCATTGAAGCACGCGAGGCAGAAGCCGCTCTCGTCCTGCCCGGTGGCGCGCACCATTCCTGGCACGTCGAGGTAGCCGATGCTGTCCGCGCCGAGGTAGTCGCGGATCTGATCCAGCGTGCATTGATTTGCGAGGAGCTTTTCCGGATCGGGAAAGTCGATGCCGTAGTGGCAGGCGTTCTTGTGCGGCGGGCAGGAAATCCGCATGTGGACTTCCGTCGCCCCGGCCTCGCGCAGATTCACCACGCGGGCGCGCGCGGTGGTGCCGCGGACGATGGAGTCATCCACGACGACCACGCGCTTCCCCGCCACGGCCTCTTTGATGAGGTTCAGCTTCACGCGGACATTGAAGTCGCGGATGAGCTGGGTGGGCTGGAGAAAGGTGCGGCCGATGTAGTGATTGCGGACAAAGGCGTGGTTGTAGGGAATGCCGAGCTGCTCCGCGAAGCCGAGCGCGGCGTAGTTCCCCGAGTCCGGCACGGGCACCACGAGGTCCGCTTCCGCCGGGTGGAGGCGTGCGAGCTCCCGGCCCATTTCCGTCCGCACCCGCGCGACATTGATGTCGTTAATGATCGAGTCCGGACGCGCAAAATAAACGTACTCGAACATGCAGAACGCGCGCTTTTCCGCCTTGAACGGAAACTCGGAGCGCACGCCCGTCTCGTCGATGATGACGACCTCCCCCGGCTCGATCTCGCGGATGAATTCGGCGTGAATCAGGTCGAACGCGCACGTTTCCGAAGAGAGGACGTAGGCACCGTCGAGCATGCCGAGCGAAAGCGGGCGGAAGCCAAAGGGATCGCGCACGCCGATGATCTGCTGCTCGCTCATCAGCACGAGTGAAAAGGCGCCCTGGATCCTCCGCAGCGCGGCGAGCACCCCGCTGGTCTCGATCGGCTGGGCGAGCAGGTGGAGGATGATCTCGCTATCGACGGTCGTCTGGAAAATGGACCCGCGCTGCTCGAGTTCGTCGCGCAGGACGGAGGCGTTGACGAGATTCCCGTTGTGTCCGATCGCGAGCTGCCCGCGCGCGCAGTCCACCATCAGCGGCTGGGCGTTGGTCAGATTGCTCGATCCCGTGGTCGAGTAGCGCACGTGGCCGATGGCGCGCGTGCCCTTGATCCGCTCCAGATCCGGCGGAGTGAAAACCTGCGAGACAAGGCCCATTGCCACATGCCGGTTGAATGGCGTGTTCGGCCCGCTGGCGGTGACGATGCCCGCGCTTTCCTGGCCGCGATGCTGCAAGGCAAAGAGGCCGTAGTAGGTGAGTACGGCGGCGTTTGGGTGGCCAAAAACGGCGAAAACGCCGCACTCGTGGGTGGGTTTGTGGTGCTTCACTCGGGTCGCGGGTCGGGAGAGGCGGGAGACTAGCGGGCGGTCGCAGGCGGTCAAGCGATGCGCGGACAATTCGCCGCCACACTGACGCGATGGCCCTGCGAAGCGCAGCTTCTTCACGGGGCTCAAGGCTGCCTATTTCGATCCCGAGGCCCCGAATTTTCGACCCGCGCGGTAAAAGAGGAAAATCGCGGCGCCCTGAATGACATGATAGAGGGCGTTGTGATCGAAATGTGAGGAGAACCCCCACTTCATCTGCTGCACGGCGGCGGCGAGCGCGGAAAGGGCGACAGCCGCGAACATCGGGCCACGCCAGGCGCGGGCGGCGAACAATGCCGCTGCACCGAGCGCCAGCATGGCCAGGCCGTAATCGACGATCGCGACGAGAAAGAGCGGATGCAGAAGTCCGGCCACGGCGAAGCCGGCGAACTTGAACCAGACGAGGCCACTCCACGCGCGCCGCGACGCCTCAGGCGCGAATTCATGAACGAGCGTCAGGGACATCGCCGCGCTGGTAAGGCTGATGAGCAGAAGGGTCGCGCGCCACAGAACGGTGCTCGCGACCGCACCCAGCAGCGGACCGAATCCGTGATGCGTGCCGCCGACCAGTGCGGCAGCGCCACTCATCCACAGCGCGCGACTCCACCAGCGCTGCGCAGAATTCGCGAAGCGGCCCAAATGCCAGCCGCAGCCCATTCCGAGCAGCGCTAGCAGATAGTCGGTGATGAGCGTGGCCGGCTCGTGGATCGTCATGCGGCGAAGAGTGCGCGGTGATGCCGGTGCCAGTCGCTGGTGAACACCCCGGCAGGATCGTGCATTTCTTTGAGGCGAAGAAACTCGCGGAAGCGCGGATGGCAGGCTTCGACCTGAGCGCGCGTGGCCCAGCGGTGATAGGTGAGATAGTAGCTGCCTCCGTGCGCGATCGCGAGGTCGATCAAGCCGCGGAACGCCGTCTGCGCTGCCGCGAGGCCGGCGGGCGTGTGGGCGACGCAGAGGTTGAAGATGACGCAGGCCCACGGCTCCCGAGCCCAGGCGAGGAAGCTCTCCTCATCGCGCTCGATCAGCCGAATGGTGCCGTAGATCACGGGCACGCCGCCTCGGCGCAACAGTTCGGCGGCGCTCCCCATGAAGGCTCCAAGGGCGGGACGCGGCACATAGATTTCCGTGATCATTTCGCTGCCGCGGTGGGACGCGGCGAGCTGCCGGTCGATCTCCGCGTGGTAGCCGTCGAAGTAGGTCCCAAGCTGGTGCGTGTCGCTCCAGTAGAGCTGCCCGTTTGTGGACAAATAGTAGGCGGCGTATTCCTCAAAGACCCGCGCCCGGTCCGTGTGCGCCAGATGCAGAAGACGCCGCCAGTCATCACCGCGCAACTGCCGCTGCTCGCCGGGCACCGCACGATCATCCTCCACCCGGTGGTAGGCCGAGAAGACGCCACGGCGCAGGAAGTCCGGCGAGCTTTCGTCGATCGAGTATTGAAAATCGCCAAAGAGCCACTCACTCGTGTCGCGCTCCTCGGGCACGCGCAGGAGCTCTTCGAGCGAGATGACTTCGACGCGGCGCTCTACTTTGACCCGCGGCATGAGCCTCAGCGTCACCTCGGCTATGATCCCGAAGAGTCCGTAACCGCCGATCGCGAGACGGAAGAGTTCGCCGTCATTTTCCCGGGAGCATCGGCGCACTTCGCCCAAATCGTCGATGATCGTAAATGCTTCGACGTCGGCGATGATCGGCGGCATGCGCAGGCCGCGTCCGTGGACATTGGCGGAGAGCGAGCCCCCGAGCGTCAGGCGGTCGGCCCCGGTTTGCTTTTGGCGGATGCCCCACGCCGGGTGGCCTCCGCGATGAAGCGCAGCGCAGCCGGCGATGAGTTCGGGCCATTGGATGCCGGCGTCGGCGACGATCAAGCCTCGCTCCTCATCGAAGGAGTGAATGGCCGAGTGCCGCCGCAAATCGACCAGCCATGCATCGGTGCCGAATTGCTGGCCACCCATCGCGTGCCGCCCGCCGCAGAGGGAAAGCTGTGCACCGGCGGACCGCGCGTCGCGGACGATTCCGACGAGCGCATCGAGCCCGGCCGGCTCGATCAGCCGAGCCACGCGGGTTGCGTTGAGTTGCGAGTGGATGTCGTTGACCAAAAGACTGCTCATCGCGCGCGAAGGTAGGTCATGGCCACGGATTCACCAGTCGCCAGCGGCGCGTCGCCGAGCCCGGCAGGCGTGAGAAAGCGGCGCCGCAATTCCTCAGGCGAACTGAGCGACGCGAGCTCCCATCCATGTTGCGCGGCAAAGGCCTCCACGTCCGTGCGGGCAAGCGCCCAGCGAAAGGATTCGCCGCGCCACCGCAGCCACCAGCCGATGATGCGGCGTTCGTTGTGGAAGGCGATCCGACGGCCGGGGCGCGCTTCCATAAAAGTGAAAGCGAACCGGCTGCCGGGCGCGCTCAGAGCGGCCATTTCGCGAAACAATTCCGCCACGCGATCAGGCGGCAGATACATCAGCAATCCCTCGGCAACGTAGAGCGTGGGCTGATTCGTGGCGAATCGCGGCTGCGCCCGCAACGCTTCGGCGACCGAGGCGTGCATGAGGTCAGCCGCCATGAGCACCGGGCCTTCCGCGATGGCTCGACGCTTGATCACCTGGGTCGCCGGGTGGTCGAGTTCGAAGCAAGCCCCAGCGGATTGCAGGCGCCATGCAAGCGTGTCGAGCCCGGCTCCGAGCACTACGATCTGGCGGCAACCGGCCGTCAGAGCCTCGTGCGCGAGCGCATCGAGCAGACGTTTGCGAACGAGCCAATGGAGCAGGATTCCCGGGAGAAAGAGACGCTCCACAGCGAAGGGGGCGCACCGCAGGAAAGGATGGCGCAGCGTCAGGTCGAACCAATGCGCAGGTTCCGCGGCGGCGAGCAGCCGGCGGGTTAGCGTGGCACATTCATCCACGATCAGTGGCCGGAGCCGCGGAGTCGCAGCGGCAAGCAGCAGAGCGCGCGCGATGAGCAGCGAGGTCGAGCTTGGACGGTCGTCTTTCATGATCGAGCGATCCTATTTCAAAGTGGAAAAACTGAACGGCATGAAATTGCGAATGTATGGATCTCGTCTGGCGGAAGCCGGCGGACTTGTTTCACCCCGCGCGCCAGGCGCACAACGGTGAGAAATTATCCGCACCTATTGCCAAAAATCGTGTCGCCTGCGCAGCATCGGCGCGATGAAAGACGAAATGATTTTGGTCGTGCGCCGGGCGCTGTTCGATGAACTCGGCGCGTTCCAAGGGCTGAACTTTGACATCGGCCGCTACCTCCCTGCGCTCCTCGCGCGGGAAAACAACTTCTTCACCGCACGGCCCGCCGCCGAGACCGACCCCACGCTCAAGCAGATCATCCCCTATGTGCTGCTCGTGCATGAAGGCCGCGTGCTCCACTACGTCCGCGGGAAAAAAGCGGGCGAGCAGCGGCTCGTGGCGAAAGGCTCCATCGGCATCGGCGGCCACATGAACGACCACGACGAAGGCCTCTTTGCGCTCGACCGCGCGGCCTACGACGCGGCGGTGCAGCGCGAAGTCGGCGAGGAGTTGAAGCTCGGCGCGCGCTACCGGAACCGCGCGGTTGCCTTGCTCAATGACGACTCGAACGACGTGGGCCGCGTGCATCTCGGCGTCGTCCACATTTTCGATCTCGAAACCGACGACGTGCAGAAGGGCGAGGCGATGATCACCGAGCTGCAATTCCTCGACCGCGCCGGGCTCGCCGCGCGGCGGGACGCGATGGAGACGTGGTCGCAGATTTGCTGCGACCGCCTCGATGAACTGCTCGCGGCTGCCGCCCGCTGACCGTCACTGCGATGGAAATCTTTGAGCGCATCCTGCACGGTGCCGTCGAGGCTGGCGCCTCGGACGTGCATCTCAAAATCGACGCACCCGTCATCTTCCGTATCGCGGGTGAACTCGTGCCCGTGGATGCGCCGCCGCCCACCGCCGCCTGGATGCGGACGGTGCTCGGGGAGATCGTCCCCGTGCATCTGCGCGAGCGGCTCGATCAGGAGCACGAGGTCGATTTCGCGTATTCGCCCGCCGATACCGGGCGCTTCCGGGTCAATGTCTTCCAGCAGCGCGGCGGGCACGTCATGGCGCTGCGTCTCGTAAAATCCGTGATCCGCACTTTCGAGCAGCTCCACCTTCCGGAAACCCTGCGCCGCATCGCCGACGCTCCGAGCGGCATCGTCCTCGTCACCGGCGCCACCGGCTCTGGGAAATCCACGACGCTGGCGGCGATGATCGACCACATCAATTCCACCGCGCGGAAGCACATCCTGACGCTCGAAGACCCGATCGAGTTTCTCTTCGACGACAAGCAGTCAGTCATCGAGCAGCGCGAAATCGGGCTCGACACCGCCAGTTTCGCCTCGGGCCTGAAGAACGTCCTGCGGCAGGATCCCGACGTGCTCGTCATCGGCGAAATGCGCGACGCAGCGAGCGCCATCGCGGCCATGAGCGCCGCCAGCATCGGCCACCTCGTCATCTCCACGCTGCACACCGTCGATGCCTCAAAGTCCGTGCAGCGGCTCCTCGAGTTCTTCCCCGCCGCCGAGCGGGAGCAGGGGCGCCAGCAGTTTGCGACCACTCTCCGCGCCGTCGTCTGCCAGCGGCTCGTGCGCACGCCGGCTGGCGAATTGCGCCCCGCGCTGGAAATCCTCACGAACAACGCGTCCGTGACCAAGCTCATCCACACCGGCGCCTTGGAGAAACTCCCCGCCGCCATCGAACTCGGCGCGAGCGAAGGCATGCAGACTTTCAACCTGGCGCTTCATGCGCTTGTCACCGCCGGCGACATCACCCAGGCCGAGGCGCTCGCAAATTCACCGAATCCCGAGGCCCTGAAGATGCGCTTTCAAGGCGTGATGCTGAACGAAACCCGCCGCATCCTAGGCGCCCGCGACTGAGGCGTAAAGCGCCCGCGCTTTACGCCGCCACGCAGCCGCCACGGGACCAGGCCATCCCGTCCTCATCGATCTCCACTTCGATCCCACGCGTCCGCAGCGCCGCGAGGCAGATCGCCACCGGAGCCGCTGTCGCGCTCACCGCAGGTCCGTCGCCGAAAGCCGCCACCCACTTGTTCCGCTCCCGCCGCACGCGCAGAGTATTGACCGTGCCGCTGAGCCGCTCGACGACTTCCCATGCGAGGCTCAGGTCGGAGGAATAGGCGCGGAATTCAAAGACCTCGCTCAGTTCGTTATCGAGCCGCACCCCTTCCGGAAAGCAGCGCTGAAAGTACGGGTCTGAGAGGGCATTCAGCGCCTCCTCGATCGAATCGAAGCGCAGGTACGAGAGGCTGTCCTCCCAATACGTCTGCGGCGGCTCCCCGGTGAGATATTTCCCGACCAAGGCGTCTAGCTCGCGGAGAGTTCCGACCCTCACCCGCGCCGTTGTAGTTTCATTCCTCATATTCATCTCCTATTTCAATTTCATAACCCAATCTGTCGTATTTCGGAAGAAGAAATTTCCGGAAACAAAAACCGTCCACATCCTCATCGCCGGCTCATCCGCGCAAAAAGCCAGCCGCCCAGCCCGAAGCAAAGCAGGTTTGGCAGCCAGATCAGGTACTCGGGATGCACCCGCGCATTCTCGCGCGCGCCGTAGACGAAAATGCCGATGAAAAAATAGGTCACCGCGATGCCGACGCTGAGGAGGAAACCCACCGACGTCTCCTTTCGGTGAGCCGTGATGGCGAGCGGCACACCCACCAGCGCAAAGGCGAACGAAGCCAGCGCATAGGCGAAGCGCTTGCTGACTTCGGTGCGGGTGGCGGAGCGCTCCTCCTCCATCTCCCGCGCGCTCTTCCGCGCCAGCTTCTGCTCTGCATTCAGCCGTTCCAGGAGTTCGCTCGCCGTCATGCTGCCGATCCCCTTCCCCCGCTTCTTCTCGGAGAGTTCCTCCAGCGAGATCGGCAGCGTGTTTTCCTGCGCCGTGGCCGTGCGGATTTTCATCAGGTTCGCCGGCGCATCGGTGTCGCGCTGCTCGTAGCGCGCGTCAAAAATGTGCAGCAGGATCTGCTTCTTCTCCCGGTCCGTCTCCAGCAGGCCGCGGTGGGCGAAAACCACCTTCACCGGCAGGAATTCCTCGTCCATTTCATACACGAGAAGATTAAAAAGCTGCGCACCCTCGTTCCGCTCCACGTAGATTTTTTTGCCCGGAAAATCCTCGATCACCTTGTCGCTGCCGAACATCGCCAGCGGGTTGCTTGTGGCGATGCGGTAGAGCTCCTCCTTCATCCGCGCCTGCGCCCGCGGCGCCACCTCCACATTGATCCACAGGCACACACCCACGCTCACCAGCGCCAGCAGGAACACCGTCCTGCACGCCCGCGGAATGCTCACGCCCGTCGCCCGCAGCGCGATGAGTTCGTTCTCGGCCGACATCTTTCCAAAGACCAGCAGCACCGCCGTGAGAAAGCCCCACGGAATCGTAAACGTCAGCGAGAACGGCAGGATGTAGGCGAGAAACGT
>JAYTML010000062.1:0-2421 GCA_043728655.1 Chthoniobacter sp.
CTCGGCAACGCGCGCTTTTCCACCGCCCAGCAGCGCGCGCAGCTCGACACCCTCGCGCAGCTCAATGCGCTGCACGCCGTGCAGCGCGAGGAGGACAGCCGGCTCAGCGCGCGCATCGAATCCTTCGAGCTGGCCTTCCGCATGCAGGCCCAGGCGCCGGAGGCGTTCGACGTGGAGCGCGAGTCGCCGGAGACGAAGAAGCTCTACGGCCTCGACGATCCGGTGACGGAAACTTTCGGCCGCCAGTGCCTCATGGCGCGGCGGCTCAGCGAGCGCGGCGTGCGCATGGTGCAGGTCTATCACACCACCACATCGAAGCGGACGAGCTGCCAGCTCTGGGATCAGCACGGCGGATTGAAAACCGAGCTGCCGAACAACTGCGCCGCCGTGGACAAGCCGATCGCCGCGCTGCTGCGCGACCTGAAGGCGCGCGGGCTTTTGCAGGACACGCTCGTGGTGTGGGGCGGCGAGTTTGGCCGCACGCCCACGGCCGAGGGCGACAACGGGCGCGAGCATCATCCCTTCGGCTTCACCATGTGGCTCGCGGGCGGCGGCGTGAAGGGCGGCATCATCCACGGCGCGACGGATGAGTTCGGGTGGAACGCGACGGAGAACCCCGTTCACGTCCACGATCTCCACGCCACGATCCTGCACCAGCTCGGGCTCGATCACGAGAAGCTGACGTATCGCTACAGCGGTCGCGATTTCCGGCTGACGGATGTCAGTGGAAAAGTGGTGCGCGAAATCCTCGCGTGAGCGGGTGGCATGTGCGCTTGGAAAAGAGCGCGTGTCATCCCGAGCGGAGCGAAGCGCAGTCGAGGGACCTGGGCGGTCCGCTCACGTATTGAGCTGGAACGAACCGCCGAGGTCCCTCGACTGCGTTCCATCCCGCCTGCGCCCGCACGGAACTCCGCTCGGGATGACGCGCGTTTTGGGATTCGAGACGCCCGGTGACTTCCGCTTCATTCAGGCCGCATGCACACCGAACGGATCATCGAACTCTTCCACGAAAACTTCACCGCGTATGGCGAGCTGGGCGCGTCGGTGTGCGTGTGGCAGGGCGGGCGCGAGGTGCTGTCGCTTGCCGGAGGATTCAAGGACCGCGCAAAGACGGAGCCGTGGACGGCGGAGACGCCGGTGCTGTTCTGGTCGGCGACGAAAGGGCTGGCCGCGGCGTGCCTGCTGCACGCGTGCCAGGAGCACGGCGTGTCGCCGCTCACGGCGGTCGCGGAGGTGTGGCCGGAGTTTGCCCAGGCGGGGAAGGAGCAGGTGACGATCGCAGAGATGCTCTCGCATCAGGCTGGCCTTGCGGCGCTCACGCGCGAGGCGGACGCGCAGGATCACGCGGCGGTGGCGGCGGCGCTCGCTGCGGAGGTTCCGCAGTGGCTGCCCGGCGAGGGCCACGGCTACCACCCGCGCACCTTTGGCTATCTCGTGGACGAAGTGCTGCGGCGCATCACCGGCGGCGTGACGCTGCGCGAATATTGGCGCGCGCAGTTTGCGGAGCCGCTCGGCATCGATGTGTGGATCGGCATGCCGCCGGAGCGTGTCGCCGAGGCCTCGTCCATCTTTCCGGCGAAGACCGCACCGCCAAAGGGCGATCCGTTTTACACCGCGTTCATGACGTCCGGCTCGCCGACCGCGCGCGCCTTTGCCTCGCCGCGCGGCCTGCACAGCGTGGCCGCGATGAATGCGCCCGAGGCGCGCGCGTCCTCGTTCGGCGCGTTCGGCGGCATCGGCACCGCGCACGGGCTGGCGAAATTCTACGCGCTGCTTGCGGGCGGCGGTGTGCTCGACGGGCGGCGCGTCTTTGAGCCGCACACGCTCGACTGGATGACGAACACGCTGACCCAGGGCCCCGACCGCGTGCTGCAAATCGAGACGGCCTTCTCCGCCGGCTTCATGCGCGATCCCGTGGACGCGCACGGCGTGAAAAAGCGCACGAATTTCGGCGCATCGCCGCGCGCCTTCGGACATCCCGGCGCGGGCGGCAGCCACGCCTTTGCCGACCCGGACACCGGCATCTCCTTCGCTTACGTGATGAACCAGATGGAGCCCGGCGTTTTACCCGGCCCGAAGTGCCTGCGGCTCATCGCCGCGCTCTGCGCCTGCGAGATTGTGATATAAATCGGCGAGCCATCACCCGCGGTTTCGATGAGCCTTGCGCAGGAGCGCCAGGCGGTGCGCGCAGGAGCGCTTGGCTCCGAGGGATCCTAGTCGGAGCCGAGCGCTCCTGCGCGTCCGAGAGGCGCTCCCGCGCCCGAGCGGCCCACTTGTTTCACAGCCTCCTGGCGGCTACACGCCGAGCACCGTGACCACCACCGTCCGCCGATGCGGTGCGCGGCGGTGCTCGAAAAGGAAGATGCCTTGCCACGTCCCGAGCTGCATCCGGCCTTGCGCGATCGGCACCACCTCGCTCGT
>JAYTML010000063.1:0-9261 GCA_043728655.1 Chthoniobacter sp.
GCGAGCTTCCGCAGAGCCCGCCCGCGGTCGCCCTCGTGGACATCAATCTCCCGCAGATGAATGGCATCGAGTGCATCCGCAGGCTGAAGACCGTATGCCCGGAAGTGCTCTGCATCGTCCTCACCAGCTACGACAATCACGCCTCCATCTTTGACGCCCTCAAGGCCGGCGCGAGCGGCTATCTCCTCAAGCGCACGCCGCCCGCCGAGATCGTCGCCTCGATCGGGGAGGCATGTGGCGGCGGCTCGCCCATGTCCCCGCACATCGCCCGCCAGGTGGTGAGCTTTTTCCACCGCGCCCCCGTCGCGGAAAACCAGGCCGCGCTCTCCGGGCGCGAACGCGAAGTCATCGAGCTGCTCGCCACCGGATCCATGTACAAGGAAATCGGCGAGCGCCTGTCCATCACTCTCGAAACGGTGCGCAGCCACGTGAAGAAAATCTACGACAAACTCCACGCCCACTCCCGCACCGAGGCCGTGCGCAAATACCGGGCGCAGTGAACGTGGCGGCGGCGGCGGTACTCGGAGATCGGCCCTTGTAACGACAGCTTCGTGGTTTATGAGATCCGCATGTCCGAACCCATCCCAGAAAAAACGCCGGCCGAGAAACTGCGAGACGCTGCATCCTTGATCAAGGAGATGGAGCACTATTCGCGGAGCAACATCGAAAAGCTTTCCGCCGCCTGGCTGATGGCCGACGAGGAGCTGAAGCAAAAGGATCTCGCTGCGAAATTGAGCGATCTGCTGGCCACGCAGAATAAATTTCAGGACCAGGTCGCGGCCGTCGTCACCGACATCGAGTCCGAATCCGCCCGACTCGAGCAGGAGCAGGCCTAAGCGGCCGATCCACGGGTCGGGGAGGCGCTTTGGGCGACTCCCGCTGCGCGCGCGAATCGCGATCGTTCCGGCTCAGGGAAACTGCGTGCTGATGCGGTAGAACCGGGTGGGGAGTCCGGCGGCACCGGTGTCGGTGTGGATGGCGGTCGCGCCGGCGGCGACGACGGTGGTGAGTGTCTGCCACGTGGCGCCCATGTCATCGCGATACTGCACGGTGTAGGAGCGGCCGGCCTGGCTGGCCCAGGTGAGTGTCACGACGCCGGTGAGCGCGTCGCGGCTGGTGGCCGGGACAGAGGGCTGCGAGGCGGCGCTCGCGGGATTGGTGCCGTAGGCCGTTTCCACGGAGTCGGGGAAGCCGTCGCCATCCGTGTCGGTGGCAAAGCCGAGGTAGCCGGGCGAGCCGCCGGTTTCCTGGCTCGCCCGCCAGTTTGAGCCTGTGCCGTAGAGGGCGGGGTTGAAGTCGAGGATTTCGAGGGATTTCCCGCCGCCGTCCGCGGCGAGCGGCCACGGCGCGATGTCGCTGTAGGTGAAGTCGAGGATGAGATTGCCGGCGGCGTCGCGGAGGGTGATGGGTTCGCCGTCATTGTTGAGCGAGCCGGTGTACTGGCCGGCGATCGTCATACTCGTGCCGTAGAGAGACTGAAAGCTGGAGATGCTGTTTGTGACGACGCAGTACTGGCCGGGCTGGAGCGTGAGATTTCCAAAGGTGAACTGCGTCGAGAACGGACGTCCGTTTTCAAAGTAGGCGCCGGTGATGCTGATAGGCGCGGCGCTAATGTTTTGAAGCTCCACAAACTCGACGCCGCCCGCGCCCGCGGGGTTGTACATGACCTCGGTGATGCGGAGGCTGTTGACGAGGTCGGTGCTGTTTCCGGGGTCGCTGAGCAGGAGGTAGTCAAAGGCGACGCGATGACCCATCGCAGCGCTGGTGGAGGCGAAAAGTCCGCCGCTGGTGACGGTGCTGCCGCCAGCGAGGGCGCGGCCGTGGATGGTGGTCCATGCGCCGCCGACGCGCCGCTGGAAAAGCAGGGTGCTGCCGGTGCGCACGATCCGGAGGACGACATCGCCGCCCACGTAAGTCGCGGCGGCTTGCGAGCTGTAGGCGGCGCCGCCGGAGGATAGCGAGATCCGGAGATTGAGGCCGCCGTCGAGGCCGAAGACGTAGCGCCTCGTGGTGCCGGACTCAACGGTTTCGAGGTAGAGCCCGGAGTGGTAGCTGGCGATCTGCGGATTGATGAAGGCGAGATCGGTCTGGAGTGAAAAGTCGGTGCTCGCGGGAATCGGGCGCGTGATCAGCGGGAAGGTCGGCGCGCCGGAGTTGAGCGGCTTCGCGGCGCGGTCGGAGATCTGGATGACGAGCGCGCCGGTGGTCTGCTGGAGGGAGTACCAGGCGTCCGGCGAGTAGTTGTCGAGCAGCTCGATATTCTGGAGGGTGTACCCGCTCAGCGCGGTGCCGCCGAAGTCGTCGCGGTCATTCGCGCTGAAGACCGAGAGGGTGCGCGTGATGGTGCTGACCTGCGCGGCGGCATCGGTGATCTGGACGCTGACGTTGTAGCTGCCGGGGACGCTGAAGATGAGCTGCCGCTGGGTGTCGCTCAGGACGGTGGTGGCAAAGCCGGTCGAGGGCGTGACGGTCCAGACGTAGCTGAGCGGGCCGGCTGCCTCCGGGTCGTAGCTAGCGCCGGCGTCGAGGCTCACGACCTGGCCGAGGCCGACGTTTTGCGAGGAAGGCTGGACGGTGAGCACGCCGACCGGCGCGGCGTTTCCGGTGCGATTGATCGTGCGGGTGAGGTCGGCGCCGATCTGCGCGCCGTTTTCATCCAGCATGCGAAAGGTGAGGAGATTGGCGCCGCTCGCGAGCTGGATGCCGGCGAGCTTCCACGGGGAGACGTCGGTGGTGACGGTGGCAGTCCAGGAAAAGACGGCCTCGGGATGGCCGACGCAGATCACGCTGACCGCCGCCAGCGGCGCGGTGCCGTTCATGTCCACGGTATTCGTCCCGACGGTGGTGCCGTCGGCGGGGCTCGTGAGCGCAAAGGTGGCATTGAGCGACGTCGCGCCGATGAATGTCTGGATGACCGCCACGCGGGTCTGCGCCGTGCCGCTGGTCGCATTCGTCGTCGGCCAGTTCAGATAGGTGCCGGGCACGGTGTAGGAGGTGGAGGCGTTTTCCTCCGCCGTGAGCCACGCACTGAGCCGCGGGCCATTCGCGGCGTAGGTGGTGAGCATCTGGTTGAGGTAGTAGTTCAGGTAGCGCCGGACATAGGGCTTCGAGTAATAGCCCGGCGCATTCGTGCCGACATTGGTGAGCGTGCCGACGACGGCGTTATTGATCGATCCGGTCTGGAATGCGTTGTCGCTGTCCCAATGGAGGAATGTGAATTTCTGGTCGGTCGAGCGCTGATAGAAGAAGCCGTTTTTCCCGCGGCTCATCGTGATGTTATCCCAGTCCGCTCCGTACCCTCGCACGGCGGCGTAGGCGGTGAGGGTGCGCGTGTCGGCCATGCGTTCGAGCTGCTCGGGGGTGATAGTGGTGTTTTGCTCGAGCTGTTTGCACCACGCGATCAGACCGGAGTAGTCGTAGTCATCCTCCCGCGATTTCGGGACGAAGTTATTGTGGTAGGCGGTCGGGTTTTCCGCGCCCTGGCTGTCGCCATTCTTGTAGTCCCAGCTTCCGTCCGCATTCCCAAGCCTTGTCGCGCCGTCGTCTCCGATCCAAAAGCGGTCGTCGATTTCAAAGAGCTGCCCGTCGCGCCCGTTTTCCCAGATGCGGTCGAGCATGTCCTTGTCAAAGACCTCATTGCTCTCGCGGATCGCGAAGCCGGTGCTGTTCTTCGTCACGCGGCAGACTTCGTTTTCATTGCCCGGCACGCCGAGGAGATAGAGCCAGTAGCGCATGATGCGGTTGTGCAGCATCGAGCCGCCGGCGCCGTCATTGTCCCAGTAGATCTTTGCGTTGCCGCGAAAGTCCCGGTCGCCGGGGAGCAGGACGCGCGCACGGTCGAGGCTGTTATTCGTAGCGCGGGTAAAGGGGCTGCCGGTCTTGCGCACGCTCGCGCCGTAGTAGATCTCGCTGTCGTTGCTGATGAAGGTGCATGGGAAGTAGTGGTTCGAGAAACGCGGGTACTTGTAGTTGAACTTCACGGTGTGCCCGCCGGTGGCGCTGTCCTGGCTCAGCGCATCCGCCCAGTACGCGGAGATGATCGTCCGCATGCGGCGCAGGTCCGTGGATGGCACCTGGTTGTCGCAAACCCACAGGCCGGGCACTGCGGCGCCGCCTTTCGGCAGCTCGGTGACCTGCCCGCCCACCGTGGTGGCGCGGACGTAGAATTCCACGATCGTGCCGCTGAAATTGTATCCCGAGAACGAGGCCAGCGGCACCTGGCCGGTATAGACGCCATCGCCTGCGACGACGTCACCGCCCGTGCCAGCGTCGTTCATCGCGGTGGAACTCCAGCCGGCATTGCCGGTGATGCTGTCGAGCCGGTGGAGGATGGTGACGCTGCTGAGCGCGGCGGAGGAGGAGACGCGGGCGCTGACCTTCACGGTCTGGCCAGTCGTCGGCACGGCCGGGGAATGCGCGAGCGCCGTGACCTGCGCCGGCGGCGATGGGAGGTAGCGGCTGTTCACTGCGCCGGGCGTTCCCAGATTCTGCGGGATCGGGATGAGGACGCTGCCGCCGATGCTCATGTCCCAGCTTTGGGCGATGACGCGCGGTTTTCCATACACCCAGCGCGCATCAAAGGTCAGCGTGTAGGCCGTGGCGGCGGTCATGCCGGCGGCGTCCTTTTCCATGTGGTTGCACTTGTTGTCGCCGTGGCCGTCGGCGATGAGGTGGACGCCCGTGGCGTCGGAAAAAGTCTGCCCATGCGTGCCGCGGGACTGCCAGCCGCTGACGTTCTCATTCGCGAGCGTGGTGATCTCGCCATTGACCAGGAGATTCCCGCCGCCTGCGGTCGGGCGGAGGACGAGGTTTTTCAAAATGACGTGTCCGTCGCCGACGAGCCACATGCGCAGTTCGTCGTCATTCACACCGCCGGTCGTGCTGTCCGCGTAGGTGCCGAGATTGACGGTGAAGGAAGTGAAGCTGCTCTTTGCGCTCTCGTCGCTCTCGCGCCACGCGCTGCCGATCGAGTTGTCTGCGGCGGGGTTCACGAGTTCGAGCGAACTGCCGCTGCCGCCCGCCAGCTCCGGCCACTCGCCGCCCATGTGGTAATCGACCTGGTTGGCGAGGTTGCCATTCGCGTCCTCGAGGCGGAGGCGGTCGCCGCTGCCGTTGGCGAGCTTGCCGCTCCAGTTGCCGAGCGCCGTGAGGCCGGGGTAGGCGGCATTGAGAAAGGCGGCGTCCGCGCCGATGACGAGGTATCCGCCGGCGGGGATGGTGGTGCCGGAGGGAATGGTGAAGCTGACTCCGTCGGTGAACGCCCAGCCGCCGACATTCACCGCCGAGGCGCCGCGGTTGAAGAGCTCGACGAATTCGCCCTCGCGCTGGTTGCTCGGCGGGTCGGCCATGATCTCGTTGATGACGATGTCGGTGTTGCGCGCGGGATTGTTCTGCGCGTCGCGCGTGTCGGCCGTCGCCGAGTACCACTCGCGGCTCGCCGCGGGAAACTGCTGCCACGTATCGCGGCCGGTCTTTCGCCGCACGGTGAGCGCATCGAGCACATTGTCCGTGGCATCGCTGAGGAAGAGCTTGATGTCGCCGCTGTTGTCCGCTGTGAAGCTCACATTCACGCTCAGTACCGCGCCGGGCGCGAGGCTGCCGCTCAGCGCCACCTTGTCGGACAGGTCGCTCTTTGACGCGACGAATAGCCCGGCCGCCGACAGCGTCGCGGTGCGCGAATTGTTGCGGACCTCGATCCAATCGACCGTCGGACTCGCCGCGAAATGCAGCTCATTCAGCGCGATCCCGGCGGCAGGCGCGGCGGGGTCCGCGAGCCCCGGCGAGCCGTTGCGGTTCACGCTCGCGCGCCAGTAGCGCCAGTCGCCGGGCGCGCGGTTCGCGTCCGAGAGGACGAGCGAGTGGCCCGGGCCGTCGGCCTGCACCGGCCACTTTCCGCTGTCGCCGTAGTTCAGCGTGCAGACGATGACGCCGTTCTTGTCCTTGAGCGTGATGCGCTCGCCGTTGTTATCCAGCGCGCCGGTCCACGGGCCGAAGATGCGCACGGTCGGCGGAATGCCTGGGTAGGCCGCGCGCGTCGTCGCGTCATCCGCGGAGCTGAAAAGGATGCGTTCATAGCCTTTCAGCATGTGCGCCTGCGACGCGCCGGCATTGAAATCCGGCAGGGAAAAGGCGACGCCGTCCGTGAATTTCCACAGCGCCATATCGAGCGGGGTGGCCGAGATATTCTCCACCTCGATGAACTCCGGCTTCCCGGTGAGCGGCTGGTACATCACCTCGGAAAAGACGACCTGGGATCCAAAGGCCGCGCCGCTGAGCGCGAGGAAGACAGCGAAAACGAAACGGGGGAGCATGGTCGCACAGTTCCGCGCAAGTCGCTCGAACTCAACCGGCTATTTTAATCGGGTTCACCCGGCCGCCGGAGCCGGAAGGCGGAAACAGGCGCCTATGCGCCAGGCTGGCCGCAGAGCCGCACGGGGGCGACTTCGAGGGAGCGTGTGCCGTCGCCCACCCAGATGGCGCCGTCCTGCACGGTGACCTGGAGATCCATCGTCCGCTGGGCGAGCGCGGCAAGCGCCTGGCTTTGCTCGGCGGGGATCTGCCAGACGGTGAGGTTCTGCGCGCGGGTGAGCTTGGTGGCGATGCCTTTCCACCAGATCTGCGCGCTGGCGGCGAAGCAGTAAACGCTGACGCGGCCCACCCGCGAGGTCGCGCGGAGGATCCGTTTTTCGTCAGGCTGGCCGACTTCGATCCAGTGCTCGATGCGGCCGGTGAGGTCCTTTTGCCAAAGGCCGGGCTCGTCCGCCTCCCACATGTCCTTCGCAAATTCCAGCGCGCCGTGGTCGCTGTCGGGAGGCTGATTCAGCGCGAAGGCGAGCAGGCGGATGAGCATGCGCTCGTCGGTCTCGGAGGGGTGCCGGGCGATCGTGGCCGCGTAGTCGCCATAGACCCCGCGGTCGATGTCGGAAAGCTGGACGCTGGCTTTGTAGATGGTGGCTTTTTCGGCCATTGACGCTTCAGTGGCCCGACCGCCGTTTCAAAAAGGCTACTGCACCGCGGGTGCCGGCACTGGCGCGGTCTCGGGAGTCGCCGCCGGGATGGCGGTGAAGTCGCCAGGGATGACTTCGGGCGCGTTTTTCTTCGCGTCCCAGTAGATCGTGGTGAGCTTCCCGTTCGCCTTCTCTTTGACGGTGTAGCGCTTGTTCGCGTCGTCTTCGGCGACCATCTCAAACTGTCCAGTGGTGACCATCATGGCTGCTGTGGCGCGGGTGGGATTCTTCTGCGCTTCCTCCGCGAATTTTTTGATCTTCGGACCGTAGATGGTGCTGAAAACGATGAGGCCGATGATCGCGAGGACGACGATGCCGCCGCAGCCGATGCCCACCCAGGCGAGGGGACCGAGGCCTTTTTTCTGCGGGGGAGGAGTAGAGGTATCCATAGGGCGGCGACGCTAGCGGGACCGCCGAAGCGATGGCAAGCGCCGGGATGGCTTAGTTTGAAAAAACCGCGGATCGTCTGAACGGAGCGCGATAGTAGCTTGGGCTTTAGCCCAGACTCCCCCGACTTCGGGCTAAAGCCCAAGTTACTTTCGCCCTACCCGCAGCGGTAGAAGCTGGGCTCGTGAAAGGTGCCCGCGCGATACTGACGGTAGGTGGCGAGTGCGAGGAGCGGCCAGTTGTTGCGATACATGTCGTAGCGCAGGTAGAAGACGCGGGGGAAGCCGGTGCCGGTGACTTCTGGCTCGGGCCATGAGCCATCGGCGGACTGGCGGGCGACGAGAAACTCGATGCCGCGGCGGATGGCGCGGGTGTCGAGCGCTGCGTGCTGCGCGGGGTCGGTCGCGGCGATGAGGCCCATGAGCGCCCACGCGGTCTGCGATGGGGTGCTGGCGCCTTTGCCCTTGAGGTTGGGATTGTCGTAGCTCGCGCAGGTTTCACCCCAGCCGCCGTCTTCGTTTTGACAGGACTCCAGCCAGTCGCGCGCGCGGATGATCCAGGGCTGGCGCATGTCTTCGCCGATGGCGCGGAGGCCGCGGAGCACCTGCCAGGTGCCGTAGATGTAGTTCACACCCCAGCGGCCGTACCATGAGCCGTCGTCTTCCTGGGTCTCGCGGATGAATCTTACGGCGCGATAGACGATGGCGCTTTCGGAGTCGTAGCCGATGTAGCCGAGGAGCTCGAGGACGCGGCCCGTCAGGTCGCTGCACGTGGGGTCGAGGATGGCGTTATGGTCCGCAAAGGGCACGTCCTCGAGCCAGCGCTGGGTCACATCCTTGTCAAAGGCCGCCCAGCCGCCGTCGCGGCACTGGAAGCTGAGCAGCCAGCGGAGCGCGCGCTCGAAGCGCTGCTTCGCGTCGGCATCGCCAGGCTGCCCGGTGAGGCGGAGCGCCATGAGGACCATCATGGTGTCGTCGGTGTCGGGGTAATAGACGTTGTTGAACTCGAAGGCCCAGCCGCTGGGTTCGCGGTGGCGGTTCATGGCGAACCAGTCGCCACAGATGCGCACTTCCTTCGCCGCGAGCCAGCGCGCGGCGCTCTGGATGGGCTCAGCTTCGGTGGGGACGCCGCTTTCGCGGAGGGCGAGGAGATTGATCGCCGTATCCCACACCGGCGAGAGGCACGGCTGGATGCGGAAGTCGCGCGGGTCATCGACGAAGAGCCCTTCGAAGTCGCGCTTGGCCTTGGCGTAAAGCGGGTAGTCGTTCCGGTAGCCGAGCGTTTTCATCGCGATGAGCGAGTTGAGCATCGCGGGAAAGATCGCGCCGAGTCCGTCGCTCCCCTCCCCCATGCGCTCGGTCATCCACTCCTCGGCCGCGGCGAGCGCGGTCTGGCGTCCCGGTTTCCACGGGAGCTTGTGGAGGAGCTTGAGCACGGCGTCGCAAACGAGGAAAAAATTCGGCCACGAAAGTCGGCGGCCCGTGCGGCTCATGCCGAGGAAATCCTGCTCGGATCCGACGGGGTAAAGCTCGTGGAGCTGCTTGTCGGCAGGGAGCGCGCGGGTGGGCTTGTGGTGATTGAGCAGCGCGAGCGGGATAAGCATCGCGCGGCTCCACGAGGACATCTTGTAGATCGAAAAAAAGAACCACTCCGGCATGAAGATCATCTCCACCGGGACGGTGGGCAGATACTTCCACGGGAACTGCCCGAGCAGCGCCAGGTAGAGCTTTGAGTAGGTGTTCATCTGCGGAATGCCGCCGAGGCGCAGCACGCAGGCACGCGCCTCCTGCATCCACGGCTGCGTGGGCGCGTGGCCCGCGAGCTTGAGCGCGAAGTAGGCTTTGACCGTGGCGTTCACCTCGCTCGG
>JAYTML010000064.1:0-1675 GCA_043728655.1 Chthoniobacter sp.
GTTGCTCTCGTGGATGAGCGGGTAATGGCATTCGATCGTCTCCACATCGGCCTCGTTCTCGTCCAGCGGGGTAAGATGCGGATTATTCTCCCAAAGCGCCTCCGCGGTCGTGCGAACGTCGGTGACGAAGCGGCCCGGCGCGTGCCGGTGCAAATCCCGCACCGCTGCTGTGAGCATGAGAACGTCGCCGGGGGACTGGCGGTTTTGCAGAATCAGTTTCCGCGGGTGAACCGATTTCATGATGCGTGCCTCCGCTTTGACCTATCCCACGGCCAAACCTTTTCGGTTCGCCTGCGAACGGAATTCTCCGTCATGGAGGTGGGTCACGCCGCCGAACTGGGAAAGCTTTTTTCTCTTCATACCAAGGCCGCGATGGTGCGCTCCCCCTCCCCTGTCAATCGTCACTTGGTATATTTTTTGCCGATCCACAACGCCGGATGTCCGCCGGAGCCGCGGACATCACCCGCGGGGTCGTTCACACGCCAGCCGTTCTTTCGCGCCCACCGCGTTACTTCAGCTCCAGCGCCACGAGGTCGCCGTCGTTGTTCCGGCAAAAAATGCGCCCGTTTGCATATGTCGGCTGCACCCAGTTGCGCTTGCCCAGCACTTGCGCGCGGGCCAGCGCCTTGAACCCACCTGGCGCCGCATCGCCGATGACCAGTTCCCCCTTTTCCGTCAGGCAGATGAGCTTCCCATCCGCGAGCACGAGCGCGCCTCCGCCCACGCTCTTTTCCTGCCACTTCACCGCGCCGCTCTCGAGTTCCACGCAAGTCAGCGGCGAACCGGGCGATGCCTGCCCGTCCGCGCCATAGACGTGGCCTTGGAAAAAGACGGGCGAATTGATGTGCGCCTTCAAGTTCTTGTTCCTCCAGCGCTCGGACACCCCGCCGGCGGTGACCTCAAAAAGCGCGCAACCAGCCCCGTAGCCGCTCGAAACAAAAATCTTCTCACCCACCACCAGCGGCGTCGCGGCATTCACGTCGTAGCTCGTCTTCCACCCGCCGCGCCACAGCTCCTTGCCGTCCTTGATGTCCAGCCCCACGAGATGCGACGCCTTGAACATCACCACCGTCCGTTTCCCCGCGATCGTCGCGACCACGGGCGACGCGTAGCCCGCCTCGTCATCGCCGCTCTTCCACACCGTGGCCCCCGTCGCCTTGTCGAAAGCGACCGTCGACGCCCCTTTTCCGCCTACGTCCACGATGACGAGATTTCCCTCGACCGTCGGCGATCCCGCGAATCCCCACTGCGGCCGTTTCCCGCCGAAATCCTTCTGAAAATGCTTGTACCAAATCTTCCGTCCCGTCGCCGCATCGAGGCAGAAGAGATCGCCCTGATGGCTCACCGTATAGACCCGGCCGCCATCGACCGTCGGCGTCGCCGCCGTGCCGCCCTCAAACATCCGCTTGTCGAGATCGAGCGGGTACTCGTGCTTCCACACCACCCGGCCAGTCCGCGCGTCGAGGCACCACACCACATCCTTCCCGCCGGTATTTCCCATCGTGAAAACGTGCTCGCCGCTCACCGTCACCGACGACGTGCCTGTGCCCACGGCCGCCTTCCAGAGCTGCCTCGGCCCGGCCGCCGGGATCACCGCGGGCAGCTTCTCAGCGGAGACGCCGTTCCCCGTCGGGCCGCGATAGTGGGTCCAGTCCGCGTGGGCGGTGGAAAAGGA
>JAYTML010000065.1:0-11275 GCA_043728655.1 Chthoniobacter sp.
GGCTTTCTCCTGCTCACCGTCGGGCTTGGCGCGGGGTTCAAGCTGGGGAGCATGTTCACGCACTCGCCGCTGACGGCGTGGTCGGTGGGGGTGTGGCTGCTGTACGGCGTCATCGCGGCGCTGGGCGGCGTGCATCGCATCAGCCCGAGGCGCGTGGCGTGGCTGTCGGTGGCGGCGTTCAGCGTGGTGCTGCTGACGCTGGGCGGGCTGCGGTTTGTCACCGAGAAAGCAGTTTCCTGAGCGATGGAGATTCTCTGCCTGGGCCTCAGCCATCACACCGCGCCGGTCGAGCTGCGTGAAAAATTCGCGATCCCCGACGGCGAGATCGCGGCGGCGGCCGCGCAGCTCCGGGGCGCGCCGGGAGTGAGCGAGGCGGTGATCGTCTCGACGTGCAATCGCGTGGAGTTCTACGTGGCCGCTGAGCAGGCGTCGGCGGGGCTGGCGGCGGTGCGGGAATTCGTGACGGCGCGCATCGCGGCGCCGGAGGGCGGTGCGTTTTTCGAGCACGCGACCGCGCCGAGCGTGCGGCATCTTTTTCGCGTGGTGAGCGGGCTGGAGTCGATGGTGCTCGGCGAGACGGAGATCCTCGGGCAGGTGAAAAAGGCCTACGCCGCCGCGAGCGAGGGCGGGGCGACGGCGAAGCATCTGAACAAGCTTTTCCAGCGCGCCTTCAATGTGGCGAAGGATGTGCGGACGAATACGAACATCACGCGCGGCGCGGTGAGCGTGGGCTCGGCGGCGGTGGATCTGGCGGAGCGGATTTTCGGGAAGCTCGCGCGATGCAAGGTGATGATCCTCGGCGCGGGCGAGACGAGCGAGCTGACGGCGGGCGCGCTCCAGGCGCGCGGGGTGAAGTCGATCTTTGTGGCGAACCGCAGCTACGACCGCGCCGCCGCGCTGGCCCAGAAGATGAACGGGCAGGCGATCCATTTCGACGAATGGCAGCGCAGCTTTCACGACGTGGACATCCTCGTCGGCTCCACGGCTGCGCCGCATCACGTCCTCACCGCCGCGCAGCTCGCGCCGATCATGCGCACGCGGCAGGACCGCCCGCTTTTCTGCATCGACCTCGCGGTGCCGCGCGACATCGAGCCGGCGGTGAATGACCTCGACGGCGTGTATCTTTACGACATCGACTCGCTGCAGGCCATGGCCGACCACTCGATGAATGTGCGCCGGCAGGAGCTCACGATCTGCGAGCAGATGATCGAGCGGCACGCGGCGGAGTTTGACGCGTGGCTGGCGAGCGGATGGCAGCAGGCGGCCACGTATTCGGCAGTCGTATCGGGCGGGACGGCGGAGGGGGCGAAACCATGACGCGTTTCGTACTCGGCACGCGCGGCTCGGCGCTCGCCCTGGCGCAGGCGGAGCTGACGCGGAAGGCTCTCGTGGCGGCCTTTCCCGGGCTGGTGGTGGAGCAGCAGGTTTTCGTGACGCGCGGCGATCAGAAGCTCGACCTGAGTCTGATCCGCGCGGCGGAGGCGGGCGGGAAGGGGCTCTTCACGAAGGAGCTCGAAGATGCGCTGCTCGGCGGGACGATCGACGTGGCGGTGCATAGCCTGAAGGATTTGCCGGGGCACAATCCGGCGGGGCTCGCGGTGACGGCGGTGCTGGAGCGCGCGCCGGTGGCGGACGTGCTCATCGCGCGGGAGGCGCGCACTTTCGAGGAGCTGCCGTACGGCGCGGCCATCGGGACGAGCAGCATCCGCCGGGCGCGGCAACTGCGCTGGCTGCGGCCGGATCTCGTGATCGAGGAGTGGCGCGGCAATGTGCAGACGCGGCTGCGCAAGCTGGGCGAGAGCGACCGTGTGGCGGGAATCCTCCTCGCGCAGGCCGGCCTGGAGCGGCTCGGCTACGATCTTGCGGCGGGGGTGCTGGAGTACGCGCCGTGGAGGTTTCAGGTGGCGTCGCTCGGCGGGCACCTGCTGCCGGCGATCGGGCAGGGGGCCATCGCCCTCCAGAGCCGCGCCGACCGCGAGGAGGTCACGGCGGTTTTGAAAAGGATCGACCACGCCGCGACGCATGTGGCCGTGCGTGCGGAGCGCGAGCTGCAGCGGCTGCTCGCCGGAGACTGCGGGCTGCCGGTGGGTGTCCGCACGACGATCCGGGGCGACCGGCTGCACATGCGGGCGATCCTGTTTGGAGCGGAGTCCGAGCCGCCGAAGGAGGCCGAGGCGGAAGGCGCGACGGATGCACCGGAGCGGGTCGCGGAGGAGATTTTCGCTCGGCTCTAGAGATATGGAGTGCGGCGAATCATCGCCGCTTTTGACGGGCGGCGGAGCCGCGATGGACGGCGGGATACGCGCTGCGCCTGCCGCACCATGGCATCCCGGCTCCGCGCCACGGAACCATAGCGGCGATGAATCGCCGCACTCCATAGGGGCTTGCTTTGCGCGGGTGGTTTTGCGTAGCAAGGCTCCATGAAAACGCCCGCACGGTTCTTCGTCGCTGTTTCCTCCCTCGCCCTCTCGGCGTGCTCCACGGTCAAGGTCAGCACGGATTACGACCGGCTCACGAAATTCGACGGGTACAAGACCTACGCCTGGGCTCCGCAGCCGAAGACGCAGACGGTGGTCAATGTCGGGCTGGATGCCGAGGTGCGCACTGCGGTGGATCAGGGAGTCGGCGCGAAAGGGCTGAAGAAGACCGAGAGCAAGCGACCGGACGTCTTTGTGATCTATCACTTCACGGGACCAGGGATGGATGAGAAGCACTACACGGACTGGGGTTTCGCGCCGGGCGGCGGGCCGGGCGACGGGAACTACGGCGGCTGGGCGGTGAAGGCGCAGACGGACGCCGCGATCGACAAGGCGAAACCCGGCGCGCTGGTGCTCGATTTTGTGGATGCGCGGAGGCGGAGTCTGGTCTGGCGGAGTGTCGCACCACAGGTCATCGAGGGAGCGAAAGGCGACGACTCGCAGCGGACGAAGGGCGCAGTCAAGGCGATGCTCGCGGGCTATCCGCCGCAGGCCCAGTAGCCACGCGAGGCTGGACCAATGGCGCCTTGGCGAGGCGCGGCTGGGCGGGTGCTCCGGCCCGGCAGCGCATCGCATCTTTCACGGGAACTCGCCGGGGATGCTGAAAGTATGCTCTGTTCACCGCCATGCTCTCGGTGCTTTGGGATACCCGCGGATACCTTTTCTGGCTGCTCGTCATCTCGCTCGGCTGCCTCGTCGCCGAGCGCGTCCGCCCGTGGCGCGCAGGGCAGAAGGTGCTGCGCGGCCAATTCGTTCAAGACCTGTTCTGGCTCTTTTTCAACGGCCACTATTTCGCCGTGCTCTTCGCGTACGTCACGGCGTTTCTGGCACAGTGGGCGGCACCGGTCCTGGCGGACGCCAAGTCGCTCCACCTGCTCGCCAGCCTGCCGCTCGTGCTGCAGTTCGGCGCGTATTTCCTGCTCAAGGATTTCCTCGATTGGTGCGTTCACAACCTGCTGCACCGCGTGCCCGCGCTGTGGGAGTTTCACAAGCTGCATCACTCGATCGTGGAGATGGATTGGATCGGAAACTTCCGCTTCCACTGGCTGGAGATCGTCGTCTATCAGGGGCTGACTTACCTGCCGCTGGTCATCCTCGGAGTCGATCCCACGGTGCTCCTGCTCGTGGCGATCGCGAGCACGCTCATCGGGCATCTCAACCATAGCAATCTGGACCTGACATGGGGGCCGCTGCGCTACGTCTTCAATTCCCCGCGAATGCACATCTGGCATCACGCCGCGGAGATGCCCGACGGGCGGCCCACCGGGGTGAATTTCGGCATCTCGCTGAGCCTTTGGGACTGGCTTTTCGGCACGGTGCACTGGCCTTCCCGCGAAGCCGCGCCCGCCCAGCAGCCTCCGGCGCTTGGTTTTCATGGGATGGAGAGCTTTCCCCGGACTCTCCTCCGCCGCTTCCTCTATCCGCTCGCACGACTCTGGCGGAGGTGAAAATGGCGCCTTGGCGGGTTGATGGGCGGGCTTTAGGCTCCCGGCCCATTTCATGAAAAAAGCCGCGCGAAAATCCCAAGGAATCTGTCATCTCGCCGGGGCCGGGCCGGGCGATCTCGGGCTGGTGACGCTGAGGGTGAAGGAGGTCGTGGAGCGAGCGGAGGTGATCGTGTATGACTACCTGTGCAACCCGGAGATCCTCCGGTGGGCGCCGGCGGGTGTGGAGATCATCTACGCGGGGAAAAAGGCGGGGGCGCACACGCTGAAGCAGGAGGAGATCGACGCGCTGCTGGTGGAAAAGACGCGGGCGGGAATGCGGGTGGTGCGGCTGAAGGGGGGCGACCCGTTTTTGTTCGGGCGCGGCGGCGAGGAGGCGGAGGCGCTGGCGGCGGCGGGGCTGAAGTTTGAGATCATCCCGGGCGTGACCTCGGCGCTGGCGGCTCCGGCTTACGCGGGAATCCCGGTGACGCATCGCGATCACACGGCGCAGCTCACCATTTTCACCGGACACGAGGACCCGGCGAAGGCGGAAAGCTCGCTCGATTTCGCCCAGCTCGCGGCGACGCCGGGGACGAAGGTAATGCTGATGGGTGTGGAGCGGATCGGCACGATCACGGCGAAGCTGCGCGAGCACGGGGCGGCGGAGGCGATGCCGGTGGCGCTCGTGCGCTGGGGCACGACCGGGCGGCAGCACACGCTGCGTGGGACGCTGGGGGACATCGCGGCGAAGGTGGAGGCGTCGGGTTTCAAAGCGCCGGCGGTGGCGGTTTTCGGCGACGTGGTGAAGCTGCGCGACAGGCTCAACTGGTTTGAGACGCGGCCGCTTTTCGGCAAGCGCATCGTGGTCACGCGCACGCGCCAGCAGGCGGGCGTGCTGAGCGGCGGGCTGCGCGCGGTGGGCGCGGATGTCTTTGAACTGCCGACGATCCGCATCGAGCCGCCGAAGGATCTCTTTGAGTTTGGCCAGCTCGTGCAGGACACGCACAGCTACGACTGGGTGGTCTTCACGAGCCCGAACGGGGTGACCGCTTACTTCGAGATGTTTTACAAAATCTTCAACGACGCGCGGGAGATTGGCGGCGTGCGCATCGCCGCCATCGGGCCGGCCACGGCGGCGCGGGTGCGGGAGTTTCACCTCCATGTGGATCTGCAGCCGGAGGAGTACGTGGCCGAGGCGGTCGTGAAGGCGCTGAAAAAGGAATGCACCGTGGAGAATCTCCGCATCCTGCTGGTGCGGGCGGAACAGGCGCGGGACGTTTTGCCGATCGAGCTGACGAAGCTCGGGGCGATCGTGGATGAGGCGGTCGCCTACCGCACCGTGCCGGAGACGGAGGACGTGAGCGGCGGCATCGCGCGGTTCCGGGAGGAGGGCGCGGATATGATCACGTTCACGAGTTCCTCGACGGTCGAAAATTTTCTCGCGCTGAAACTGCCGCTGCCCGCGGGGCTGAAGACGGCATCCATCGGGCCGATCACGTCGAAGACGATGCGCGAGCACGGATTGAGTGTGGATGTGGAGGCGAAGCAGTTCGACATCCCCGGGCTGACGGCGGCGATCCGGGAATTCTACGGCGCGTAGCCGGGAAATAATTGGGGGTGCGGGCGCGTGTTTTTGAGAAAACACGGGGTCTGGCGTGGTTTTGGCTAAACTCACGTGAGCAATGCCCGACCACGACCAACTCCAGGACCTGGACTTCGACTCTCAACTACGGGGCCTGTTTCAGGAGGCGGAGCAGCGGATGGAGGATCGCAGCACGGTCGCGCGGCGGTCAGAGGACGAGAAAGAGCATGCGACGGACACGGACGAGCCTGCGCCGCGCGAGTACGCCAGCCTGCCGCAGATGCTGCGGCCTGTCCTGCTAGGGCTGCAGGCGGCGGCGCGCGCGACGGGTGAGAACACGGCTTTGCTCTGCAAGATCAGCGAGAAACTCGACCAGAAGCCGGAGATCGTGTCCTTGGCGCCGAGTTCTCACACCGAGTTGCTCGATGGTCTGCGCTCCATGCTGGATCAGAAAAACGGGGTGAGTCAGCGCATGTTTGCCGCACTGCATGAGGAGCTGAAGGGATACAAGGACGGCTTCCTGCTCGAGTCGGTGCACAAGCCGATCATCCGCGATCTGATTTCACTCTACGACGATCTGACCGCGATCCACGGGCAGATGCATGGGACGGTGGCGGATGCGGCCAAGGCGGACGGAGACACGGGCGCGGCCCTGCTCAAACGGCTCAGGACGATGGAAATGAACATCGGGCACAACTGCGAATTCATCATCGAGGTGCTCGCGCGCCTCGAAGTCACGATGATGCCTGCGGGCAAGGGCAAGCTGGACATGGTGTCGCAGCGGGCGCTGGGCGTGGAGATCGCGGAGGATCCCGACGAGGATGGCGACATCGTGCGGACTTTGAAGTGTGGCTTTATGTGGAAAGGGCGTGTCCTCCGTCCGGAGGAAGTCGTGATGAAACGATGGAAGGAAGGTTTCCTTGTCGCTCTCTCCCCCGGAGTCTCTCAAAAGTGACAGTCCGACCCGGACCGGCACACATCCTGCAACCGCGAGAAACTGACCTTTTTTTAACCTACTCATGAGCGCCACCGACACCGCCAAGACCACGCGAAAAGCTGTAGGCATCGACCTCGGCACGACATTCTGCGCCGTGGCGCACATCGACGCCTACGGCAAGCCGCAGATCATTCCCAACGCTGAGAGTGAGAGGATCACGCCCTCGGTCATTCTCTTCGACGGGACGAATGCGATCGTCGGCACGCTGGCGAAACAGAATGCGGTCGCGGAGCCGGAGAAGATCGTGGATTTCGTGAAACGCGAGATGGGCAAGAGCAAGGGGCAGTTTCACCGTGAGTTCAATTCGAAGATCTATTCGGCGGAGGAGCTATCGGCCCTTGTCATCAAGAAGCTGAAAAACGACGCGGAAAGATACCTCGGCGAGCCGGTGACGGACGCCGTGATCACTGTCCCCGCGTATTTCAACGACGCCGAGCGGACGGCCACGCTGCATGCGGGCCAGCTCGCGGGGCTGAATGTGCTCCAGGTCATCAATGAGCCGACGGCGGCGGCGCTCGCCTACGGGCTGGACAAGCTGGACTCGAATCAGACGGTGTTCGTCTTCGATCTTGGCGGCGGCACTTTCGACGTCACGATCATGAAGATCGAGGAGGACCACATCCGCATGGTCGCGAGCAATGGCGACCACCGGCTGGGCGGCAAGGACTGGGATGATGTGATCGTGAACTGGGTGGCCGAGGAATTCGACAAGGTGCATGGCGAGAATCCGCTGCTCGATCTGCAGAGCTACCAGGATCTCTACAACCGCGCGCTGACCGCGAAGATCCAGCTTTCGAGCCGCATGCGGACGACCATCGTCCACAGCTATGCGGGGAAAAGCGTGAAGCTGGACCTGACGCGCGACGACTTTGAGCACCGCTGCCGGCACCTGCTGGAGAAGTGCAAGACGATCTGCGAAATCGTGATGCAGGAGGCCGGCCTCGGTTGGGATCGGGTCGACCGGATCCTGCTGACCGGCGGCATGACGCGTATGCCTTCCGTGCGCGAGATGATCCAGAGCATCTCCAATGTGCCGATCGCGGACGACGTGAGTCCGGATGAGGCGGTGGCCATCGGGGCGGCGGTGCAGGGCGTGCTTTCAATGCTCGGCGAGGAGGACACTAAAGGAGAGCGCGTGCTCCCGCAGGAGGTGCGCGATCAGTTTTCCACCGAGGACGGTTCGCTGATCAGGGTGACAAACATCACGACCCACACGCTGGGTGTCGTGCTGTGGGATGACGGCCGGGTCGAGGAGTATGTCTTTCCGATGATCCGGAAAATGACACCGGTGCCGGTCGAGACGAAAAACTCGTTTGGCACGGCGAAGGCCAACATGAAAAACGCGATCGTCCGCGTCGTCGAAGGCGAGAGCACGGTGCCCTCGGAGTGTACGCCGCTGGGAATCTGCGACATCGAGCTGCCGCCGTTCCTGCCAAAGGGATCGCCGGTCGAGCTGACCTACACCTACAATGAGAACCAGGTGCTCGAGGTGATCGTGGATGCGTATGGCCGGCAGAACCGGGTGCAGATCGCGCGCAACACCGGCCTTTCGGATAGCGAGATCGAGACGGCGACGGCGGACCTGCTGCAGATCACTGTTGTCTAGCGCCGCTGGGCGCGAATCTTCCCCGGCGCGTGGCTCTTCCCGATCCTCTACCTGACAATCCGCTCCGCTGGGACGGCTGGAAGGCCTACAATTCCGACGATCTCTACGCGCGGCTCTGCCTCACGTACGAGTCGAACCCGAACCCCGAGCAGATCGAGGGCAACTGCCGCCAGCTCCTCGTCTGGTGGCAGAAAAAGCTGCCGCTGAAAAACCAGCCGAGCAATCCGATCTCGCAGTTGCTGCGGGGCGGGCTCGATGAGGCGCCCGCGTATCTCGCCGAGGCGCGGACAAAGCTGCTCGATGCCGAGGGACGAGCGATTTTCGACCAGCAGCTCCATGTGAAGATCGTCGAGGCGGCGCTCGGCGAATTCAAAAAGCTCCTGTCATTTGCCGTCGGCGACAACCGGCTGCGCGAGGAGGACGAGCAGCGGCTCTACGAGCGCGGGCGCGGGATCGGGCTTTCGCGGGATGAAATGGAGGCGGCGATCGACGCCGAACTGGCGCGCCTTGGAGCGGAGCGGGTGTCAGCCGCGCCCCCGGTGCAGGTGTTTGCGGCGCCAGCGGCGGCGCGGATGGCGGTGGGCCTTCCTTCCGACGCGGCAAATTGTTTCGACGAATTCCGCCGGATGCTGCGGCTTTCCAAGCTTTGCCGCGACGGGGATGAAATGACGGACGACCAGCGCGACGCGCTTTGCAACATGGGAGAAAGCCTGGGCCTCACCGGCGGGCAGGCGGAGGATCTGATCGACGAATACCTCGAAGAGGCGGCGGGAATGCCGCCCGCACCCGTTTCCACGCCGAATCCGGGTTCCCGTTCCGTCGCGGTCGCTCCCAGACCAGCGGTGGCGGCTGTGGGGCGGAAGCCCGAGCTGGCAGCGCCGCCCGCAGCTCCGCGGAAAGCGCAGGGGATTAATACGTCGCCGCTCGCGCGCGCGCAGGAGCGCCAGAAGTTCCCGGCATTCATCAACACCGTCTCGATGCAAATGCTGCTCGTGAGTTCGGGGCAGTTCCAGATGGGGAGCGCCTCTCCGGACGCGGCGGAAAATGAGCAGCCGGTCACGCCGGTCACGCTGAGCTGTTTCTACATGTCCCGCCATCCGGTCACGAATGCGCAGTACGAGAAATTCGACCCCAGCCACGGCAGCAAGCGCGCGCCGTGGGCCGACGACAACCATCCGGTCGTCTATGTGAACAGCCGCGAGGCCGAGAAATTCTGTCAGTGGCTCTCAGCCAAAGAGGGGAAAAAATACCGGTTGCCGTCCGAAGCCGAATGGGAATACGCCGCGTGCGGCGATGGGAATCAGGTCTATCCCTGGGGGAGTCGGCTGAATGGCGGCCATTACGCGAATTTCGCGGACAAGCGCACCTCTTTCGCGTGGAGCGATCCGGAGATCGACGACGGCTTCGCCGAGACCGCGCCCATCGGCAGCTATCCTCGTGGCGCCAGTGTCTTCGGAATCGAAGATCTCGCTGGCAATGTCTTCGAGTGGTGTGCGGATTTTTTCGAGGCCTACAAGGGCAAGGAGCGGACGAACCCGCGCGGACCGTCGGGCGGAACGAAGCGGATCTGCCGCGGCGGGAGCTGGAAATCCCGGCCTGGGAATCTGCGGACCAGCGCCAGGAATTTCAATCTGCCGGACTACTCGTCGAATGATGTCGGATTCCGCATCATCTGCGAGTGCAGCGAGTAGCGGCGGGTCTTGACGGCAACGCGAAACAGCCAGCCCGTGAAGGCTGGCTGTCTTGAAAACTGGCGCTTCGGATCGTGAAATCCGATGTCCGCCGGCCGACTACGCGGGGCTGAAGCGGAACTTTGCCTTGGCGCGCTTGGCGTTGGCCTTGGCCTTGCGCTTTGTGCGCTGCGTCGGCGTCTCGAAGGCGCGGAGGCGGCGGATTTCATCCATGATTCCCTCAGTGTCGAGTTTGCTCTTGAGGCGTTTGAGAGCGCGGTCGATCGGCTCTCCTTTACGAACGATGACTTCTGGCATGTTGGTTTCCCTTGGCTGGTTGGTTGAACTTGAAAGGTTTGGGCTAGCGGACTGGAAGGCTATGGGGGCTGAGGCCGCTCGTCAATGCCGGGTTTACTGCAAAAATCGGGGGCTTTTGGCCGCGGGGGGAGGGGATGGCGGCGAAACGGTCACTCCGCCTCGATCCGTTCGCTCAATCGCGCCTTAAGCCGCTGAAAATCAGCAGATTGGACTTTCGCCAGACACGCGCGCGCCGCGTCCTTTTGCCCGAGTTTCAGGTGGACTCTGGCCAGATTCGCCTGTGCGAAGTCCTTTTTGGGGCTGATTTCTGAGAAGTGCCGCCACGCGGCGAGGGCGGCAGTCCAATCCGGCTTCGGCAGGCTGTAAAAGGTTTCCGCGTAGGCGCGGGCGTACTCGGCGTTTAGCGGTTCGAGCCGGCTGGCCTCGGAGAACTCGGCGAGCGAGCGGTTGAGGACTGCGGCTTCATCGGGTTGCGTCGGGTCGAGGAGTTCGTGGCGGAAGAGAAACGTCACGTTTGCAAACGTGAAGCGGTAGGCCGCGTTCTTCGGGGCGCTCTTCACAGCCCGCGCGTAGCACGTCGCGGATCTTTTCACCTCACCTGCCGCGAGGTAGCTGGAGCCGAGATGGTCGAGCACCACCGCGTTCGTCGGCTCGATTTCAACCGCCGCTTCCCAGGTGCCTACTGCGCGCGAGCGTTCGCCGATGCTCCATAGGAATTCCGCGTGCCCGTTTCTCACAGCAGCGTCGCGCGGATGCTTCACGGCGAGTTCCGTGTAGATGCGTTCGAGTTTTCGCCGCTCCTCCGCGCCCGCCTGCCGCGCTAAAAGCGCGGTTTCGTGCAGCTTCGCCGCGCGCAATTCCTCCTGTGCCGTCGCCGCCGGCGGCGCTTCTGCAAAGGCGCGCACGCCGCCCGCGGCGAGCAGCAGCACGAGGGCGAGCACCGGCAGTTGACGGTGCCGGGCATCGTGTTTAGCTTCGCGGCGCAGTTTCGGAACGGGAGTCATTTTGGCGATGGTCTGAGCGCACTGTAGGTGCAGTGGCGCTCGGTGCCACCGGCCTTTTGAACCACCCTCCGCGATGCCAAAACCTCGCTATGCAGAAACTCGATTTCGGTGAAAAGCTCGAAGACATCGTCCGTCAGGATTCCCGCTATGACCGCGAGGCTTATCTCTTTCTCCGCGATGCCCTCGACTTCACG
>JAYTML010000066.1:0-9303 GCA_043728655.1 Chthoniobacter sp.
AGAGGGGCCGGACAAAGTGCGGATCGAGATCGATGGGGAGCTCTTCACGGAGTACTGCTTCACCGGCGCGTCACACGTGTATTTTTACCCGCTCATCGGCCCCGGCGGCGCGCGGATGACGCGCGACTGGCCGATGAAAGACACGCCCGGCGAGGATCACGACCATCCGCACCACCGCTCGCTGTGGTTCGCGCACGGGCTGGTCAATGGCGGGGACTTCTGGACCGAGGCGTCCACGCACGGGGCGAAGGCGGCTAAACTCCCCGTCGGAAAAATCGAGCACGAGAAATTCCTCGAAGCGAAGGGCGGCGAAAAGGAGGGCGTGATCCGCGACCAGCTCCGCTGGGTCGCTGCAGACGGCAGCGTGCCGCTGACCAGCGTGCAGACCTTCCGCGTGCAGGCTGGACCGGAGCGCGTGATCGACTTTTCCATGACGCTGACCGCGGGTGAAAAGGAAGTGGTCTTTGGCGACACCAAGGAAGGCACGATGGCGATCCGTATCGCCGAATCCATGCGACTGCTCGGCGCTGACAAAAAGCCCGGAGCAGGAAAGATCGTGAACGCTCCCGGCGACGAGGACGGCAAAGTCTGGGGAAAGAAGGCGGCGTGGGTGGATTATTCCGGGCCGGTGGATGGCAAGATTGTGGGCATCGCGATCTTTGACTCACCGAAGAATCCCCGGCACCCGACGCGCTGGCACGCGCGCGACTACGGGCTGTTTGCGGCCAATCCTTTTTGCGAGCGCGAGATGGACAAGGAGCAGCCGGCGGGCGCGGGCGATTTCAAACTCGAGGCCGGCAAGAGCGTGACTTTCCAATACCGCATCATCCTCCACGAAGGCGACGCCGTGCAGGCGAAGATCGCCGAGCGATTCGCCAAATTTGCCGCCACTGCAAAATAAGACCAATCCAATCCCCCAAAAACCTCCTATGAATCAAACCCGTCGTTCCTTCCTCAAATCCTCCATCGCCGCCGGTGCGGCGCTCTCTCTTCCCGCCCGGCTCTACTCCCAATCCGCGGGTGCGAACAACGACATCCGCGTCGGCGTCGTCGGCTTCAACGGCCGCGGCCAGGACCACATCAGCCACTACCTCGGCATCAAAGGCGCCCGCATCGTGGCGTTGTGCGATGTGGATTCCACCGTGCTCGACAAGGGCGTGGCGCAGCTCGGGAAGAAGGGCCACACCGTGACGCCCTATCAGGACATCCGGAAGATGCTGGAGAGCAAGGAGGTCGATGTCGTCTCCATCGCCACGCCGAACCACTGGCACTCCCTCGGCGCGATCTGGGCGATCCAGGCCGGCAAGGACGTGTATGTGGAGAAGCCCGTCTCGCACAACGTGTGGGAAGGACGGCAGCTCGTGAAGGCCGCCGACGTGCATCAGAAAATCGTCCAGATGGGCGTGCAGAGCCGCTCCGGTGCCGGGCTCGCGCAGGCTCTGGAGTGGTTGAAAGACTCGCCGCTCGGCAAGCTGCAGTACGCCCGGGCTCTCTGCTACAAGCGCCGCCCGAGCATTGGCAAAGTGGACGGCGAGCAGCCTGTGCCGGCGACGATCGACTACGATCTCTGGTGCGGTCCGGCGGAGAAACTCCCGCTCACGCGCCAGAAGCTGCATTACGACTGGCACTGGGTCTGGAACACCGGCAACGGCGACCTCGGCAACCAGGGCATCCATCAGATGGACATCGCCCGCCGCTTCCTCGGCGAGGACGCGCTCTCGCCCTCCGTCATGGCCGTCGGCGGACGCCTCGGCTATGTCGATGACGCGGAAACGCCGAACTCGCTCGTCATTTTCCACGACTACAAAAAGGCGCCGCTGATCTTTGAGGTGCGCGGGCTTCCGGAGAAGCCCAGCGCGATGGTCGCCGGGCCGGATGGCAAGGAGAAGAAGACGCCCGAGCAGATGGACAAGTATCGCGGCGCGAGCGTCGGCGTGATCGTGCAGTACGAAAAGGGCCACATCCTCTGCCCGAATTACAACGACGCCATCGCCTACGACGCGGACGGAAACGAGATCCGCAAATTCTCGAAGCGTGCAGGGAAAAAAGCCGATGGTGCGCCCGAGGAGAAGCCGGCCGCCGAGCCGGATACGGAGAACCACTACGCGAACTTCCTAAACGCCGTCCGCAGCCGGAAGACCGCCGACCTGCATGGCAAAATCATCGACGGCCACATCTCCAGCGCGCTCTGTCACACCGGCAATATCGCCTACCGCCTCGGCAAGAAAACCGCTCCCGGCGCGATCAGGGAGAAGCTCAAGGGCAGCAAGGAGGCGACCGATTCATTCGACCGTCTCGCCGCGCACCTCGCCGCCAACAACGTCGATATCTCCACCGATCAACTGACCTTTGCCGAGCATCTGAGCTTCGATCCGAAGACGGAGAAATTCATCGGCAACGCCGAGGCGGACAAGCTCCTCACCCGCCAGTACCGCGCGCCATACATCGTGCCGGAGAAAGTCTAGCCCCCGGTCCAAACCATCCATCCTTTCCGCCATGCGCCTCCTCACCGTCCTCCTCGCCTCGCTCGTCACCGCTGCGCTCCACGCAGCGCCGCTCGATCCCATCCCGCTCTGGCCGGCGGGAGCGCCCGGCGCGCTCGGTGACAAGGATGACGACAAGCCGACGCTCACCGCCTTTCTCCCATCGCCGGACAAGGCCACCGGCGCGGCAGTCGTCGTCTGCCCTGGCGGCGGCTACGGCGGACTCGCGTCGCACGAGGGCGCGGGCTACGCCGAGTGGCTGGCCGAGAATGGCATCGCGGGGATCGTGCTGAAATACCGCCTCGGATCGAAAGGCTACCGCCATCCCGCGATGCTCAATGACGCCGCGCGCGCCGTGCGCCTCACCCGCGCGAAAGCCGCCGAGTGGAAGATCGACGTGAAACGCGTCGGCATCATGGGATCCAGCGCGGGCGGTCATCTCGCGTCCACGCTGCTCACGCATTTCGACGCCGGGAAAGCTGACGCCGCCGACCCCGTCGAGCGTCTCAGCTCGCGGCCCGACATCGGTATCCTCTGCTACGCCGTCATCAGCATGGGGCCGAATACGCACGGCGGATCCAAAGGCAACCTCCTCGGAAAGGATCCCGCGCCCGAACTCGTGGAACTGCTCTCGAACGAAAAGCAGGTCACAAAGGAAACGCCGCCCTGCTTCATCTGGCACACATGGGAGGACGGCGCCGTGAAGGTCGAGAACTCGCTCGACTTCGCCGCCGCGCTGCGGAAGGCGGGCGTGCCATTCGACCTGCATATCTATCAGAAAGGTCCTCACGGCATCGGCCTCAGCACCGGCAAATACGGCGCAGCACCGGGCGAGGTGCATCCATGGGCGAAAGACCTCATGGTCTGGCTGAAGGTGCAGGGCTTCGCGAAGCAGTAGGCGCCGTGCGTCCGCGGCTGGCTGGAAGCGGGAAAGCTGAAGTCGCAAGTGCCGGTTGGCATTCGGCGCGATGGCGGAGGCGCGGATGCGCCGTCTGTTTGTACTGGGAATGGGATCCCGGAACCGGTAGCAAGATCGGCGTGGCAGCCGTGCGGCTGCAGGTGACGTTCTGAAACCCCGATGCAAACGACTACTCCGGTAAGGCGCATCTCGATCGTGTGGAAACTCGCGATTTTTGTCGGTGTCCTCGTCCTGCTCGTCGCCGGGGCGCTGACGGGTGCGGGTTACTTTTTAGCCCGTGCCATGCTGCGCGAGCAGATCGAGGACCGGCTCACGATCATCGCCGCCAGCCGGCAGGCACTGCTGCTCCACTGTGTCGAACAGCAAATGGAACGCGCGGCCCTTGTGGCGAGCCGAACGCGGCTGCGGCAGCTGCTGGGCGAGCACGCCGCAGGCAAGATCGCGCCCGAAGAATTTCGCGCCGAAACCGCCACGATCCTTCTGGACGCGAAGAATAGCACCGAAGGCTTTCTCGGCATCTGGATCGTCGGTCTCGACGGCAAGGTGCTGACTGCGATCGATGGGCAACGGCTCGGTTCGGACTTCGCCGCCGATCCCGATTTCCAGCGTGGAAAGACCGAGAAAACCGTGGGCGCTCCCCGCGCGGTGGGCGGCGGCGGTTTTCAGGCGATCGCTGCGGCACCCGTTGTCACGAGCGACGGACGGACCCGCGGTGTGTGCATGGTCCTGCTCGACGCCACGCCTATGGCGCGGCTGCTCACGGAGACACCCGGTCTCGGAAAGAGCGGCGAAGTGGTCATCGCGACGCGTGTCGGTGACGCGATTCACTATCTCCTCCCGTCCCGGAGTGGCGACACGCTTTCGGACGCCGCCGCCTCGAAAATCCCCGCCATGGCAGCGGCCATTGCAGGGCAGAGCGGCTTTACTGAGCGCATGAGCATCGGCGGCCGCGCGGTGTCGGCAGCCTATTGTCCCGTGGGCTACCGCGACTGGGGACTCGTCGCGCGAATCCACACCGCTGAAGCCTACGCGCCCGTCGCGCGGCTTCGGCGCATGCTGCTTCTGGTGGGGCTGGGATTCCTGGTGGTCATCGCGCTAGGCTCCCGCCTTCTCGCCACGCGCTTCACGCGACCGGTGCTGGCGCTGGCTGAGACCGCCGCTGCCGTCGCTGCGGGCAGGCTCGACGCCCGCGTGAACATCACCACGGGCGATGAGCTCGGCACGCTGGGCGACGCTTTCAACCGCATGACCGCACAGCTTTCCGACTCCTACGCCTCACTCCAGCGCCGGATCGAGGAGCGCAGCCGCGTGGCGAAAGCCATCCGCGAAGCGGTGACGCAGCTCTCTGCGACGAGCCGCGAATTGCTCGCCACCACCGCCGCCCAGGCCGACGGAGCGAAGGAGCAGGAAGCCGGCGTCGCCGAAACCGTGGCGACGATGCAGGAAGTCGCCCACACCGCGAGCCAGTCCGCGGAATGGGCGGGCCGCGTCCGCGAATCCGCGCAGAGCGCTGTCGCGATGGGGCAGGAGGGAGGCGAGGCCGTGCAGGAGTCCGTCGCCGCGATGCGCACCGTCCGGACCGAAGTGCAGGCCGTCAGCAGCCACATCCAGGACCTCGCCGAGGCGGCTCACGCCATCGGCGACATCATCGCCACCGTCAATGTCCTCGCCGACCAGACAAACATTCTCGCCGTCAATGCCGCCATCGAGGCCGCCCGCGCAGGCGAGGCAGGCAAAGGTTTCTCGGTCGTCGCGCGCGAGATGCGCAGCCTGTCCGACCAGTCGCGCAAGGCGACCGCCCAGGTGCGGAGCATCCTCGCCGACATTCAGAAAGCCACCGACGTGGCCGTGCAGAGCGGCGAGCGCGGCCTGACGGCCGTGACGGGTGCCGGGGCGGTCGTGAATCGCGCCGGCGAGGCGATCCAGTCCCTGAGCGGAAAGCTCGCCGATAACGCAGGCGTCGCCGCACAGATCGCCGCCACCGCGCGGCAGCAGTCCGCCGGCATTGCCGAGGCCAGCGCAGCCATGGCCGACATCCTCCGCGTCGCGCGGCAGAACGTCGTCGCCATCGGCCAGGCACAGTCCGCCGCGAAACATCTGGAGCAACTGAGCGCGCAACTCACCGACATGACGCCGGAGGCGTAGCGAAAACGAGAGCCTCTGGCTCCGCTCCATCGAGCGGGCTGCCCATCTCGTCGCCGCGCTTTGGGGGTGCGTTCCATGAAACCGCGATTGCGGTCTGCGGACGTGACCTCAATGCTCCGGAACCCGCTCCCGTGCGACGCCCAGGCTCGCGGGATTCCAATCATGAACGGATCAGCCACTCACCGGTCTCCGGCAATCCTCAGTGCCGCGATTCTCGCAGCGCTTGGGGTGTCGGTCGCGCTTCTCGCCCTCACATCCGTGCCCCGCGAGGCCGCCTTCATGAGCGGCATCTTTCTGCTCGCCGCCCTGCTTTGGGTGACGGAGGCGCTGCCGCTGTTCGCGACCTCGCTGCTCGTCATCGGGCTGCAGCTCATCCTCCTCGCGAATCCAGGCGGCTGGCCGGGGCTCGGTTTTTCCCAGGGCGAGTCACCGGGATGGCGCGCGATCGTGGGGGAGGCTGCCGATCCTGTGCTCGTCCTGTTCTTCGGCGGCTTCCTCCTCGCGCGTGCGGCGGTGAAGGAGGGTGTGGACCGCGCGATGTCCTCCGTCCTGCTGCGCCCGTTTGGCGGCCAGCCCAGGTGGATACTGCTCGGTCTCATGATGGTCACCGCGCTTTTTTCGATGTGGATGAGCAATACCGCGACGACGGCGATGATGATGACGCTGGTGGCGCCGATGCTCGCGCAGATGCCGCCGGGGGAGCCGTTTCGGAAGGCGCTCGCGCTGGCCGTGCCGGTCGCGGCGAACATCGGCGGCATCGGCACGCCCATCGCGTCGCCGCCGAATGCCGTGGCTCTCGGCTTCCTGCAAAAGGCGGGGCTGCACATCGGTTTCCTCGACTGGATGCTCGTCGCCGTCCCGCTGCTGGGTCTGCTGCTCGTGCTCTCGTGGGAAATGTTGTGGCGCTTTCATCGGCCGGCGGCCGCCGAAATGCGCCTCGCTCATCCCGCTCAGCGTCTTTCCCAGCGGGGCTGGTATGTCGTGGGCACCTTCGTCGTCACGGTGCTGCTATGGCTCACGGATCAGTGGCATGGCCTGCCTGCGGCGGTGGTCGCGCTGCTCCCGGCAGTCGCGCTCACGGCCAGCGGCATCCTGGATCGCGCGGACGTCAACAGCCTCGACTGGCACATCCTCATCCTCATCGCCGGAGGCGTCTCGCTCGGTGCGGGGATGCAGTGGACGGGCCTGGACGCTCACGTCGCGACCATGCTGCCGGACGGCGGCGGTGTCTGGCTCCTCGCCGTGCTCGTGCTCGCCACCATCGGGATCGCGACCTTTATGTCGAATACTGCGGCGGCGAATCTCCTCCTGCCCATCGGAATCTCCGCGGCGACTGCGGCCGGGGCGTCCGGCAGCCCGTCCGCTGTGCAGGCCGCGCTCTGCATCGCCATGGCGGCATCGCTTTCGATGTCGCTGCCGGTCAGCACTCCGCCGAATGCGATCGCCTACGCGCAGGGCGAATTCACGACGCGCGATCTCGCGCGCGTGGGGATCCTCGTCGCGCTGGCTGGTGCGCTGCTCCTCGTCGCTGGCAGCGGCATCGCGCTGCGGCTGCTGAGCCTGATCTCATCCTGAGCGAAGGCGGGCAGGACTCCGCGTGGAGGCAGCGGCGCTTGCACCGGCGCGGCGGTGCCGACATCGTGGGGCCGCGCGCCGGTGCGAAATGCGTCGGTTTCCTCCGATCCCATCCCTTTCCCATGAACATCAGCCGCCGCCTTCTGCTGAAACTGACGCCGCTGCTCTTCTGGCGCGGCTCGGCGCCGGATCTCCTCTCGGCTGAGACCGGGGCGGCGCAGCCGTTTGGCGCGAAGTATCCGAAGCTCGATTCGCTCGCGACTGGCGACTGGTGGAAGGCCACGCCGCCGAAGCAGAATCCGCCGCCGCCGATGGACGTGCCGCGGGACGAGGTCGTGGCCTTCGCGCTCTACACGCAGGATCGCGGCGTGCTGAAGATGACGGCGCAGCTTTACCCGCTGAAGCCCGGCGAACCGCGCGAAGCGCGGCTGGAGTTGCAGCGCGACGGCGCGTGGGTGGAGGCCGCGAAGACCGAGGTGCTCTATCCCGGATGGAGCGCGCACTTTCGCATCGAGAAATGGGACGCCACGAAGACGGTGCCGTATCGCGTGCGGCATGGGGAGAAGGCGGCATTCGACGGCGTGATCCGGCGCGATCCGGTGGACAAGGACGTGATCGTGGTCGCGAACATGTCGTGCAATTCCAGCCGCACAACGGGGCTGCGGCCGGAGATCATCGACCATCTCAGGACGCACGATCCCGACCTGCTGTTCTTCGCCGGCGACCAGACGTATCGGCACACGGAACACACGGCGGGCTGGATCGAGTTCGGCCTGCAATTCCGCGACGTGATCCGTGACCGCCCGACGATCTGCATTCCGGACGATCACGACGTGGGGCACCCGAATCTCTGGGGCGAGAACGGCAAAAAATCGCTCCGCCCCGACGGCGCGGACGGCGGATACTTTTTCCCGCCCGAGTATGTGAATCTCGTGCAGCGGCAGCAGTCGTGGAATCTCCCCGACTCACCCGATCCCGCGCCGGTGGAGCAGGGGATCACCGTCTATTTCACGAACCTGCGCGTCGGCGGCGTGGATTTCGCGATCCTGGAGGATCGAAAGTTCAAGTCCGGCCCGGACGGCAAGATTCCGAAGATGGGACCGCGCCCCGATCACATCAATGATCCCAGCTACGATCCGAAGACGATCGACCTGCCGGGGCTGCAACTGCTCGGCGAGCGCCAGGAGAAATTTCTCCGCACTTGGACGCAGGACTGGACCGGCGCGGAGATGAAGGCCGTGCTTTCGCAGACAGCGTTCTGCGGCGCCGTCCACATGCACGGCGGCAGGAATGCACGCCTGCTTGCCGACCTCGACTGCAACGGCTGGCCGCAGACCCCGCGCAACCGCGCGCTGGAGGAAATCCGCCGCGCATGGGCCGTGCATCTTTGCGGCGACCAGCATCTCGCGGTCGTGACCAAGCAGGGCATCGCGGAGTTCGGCGACGGGCCGTATGCATTCACCAGCCCGGCGCTCGTGAATACGATCTACGGCCGCTGGTGGCATCCGCTCGATGAGAAGCCCGGCCCCAACCCCGTGCCCGGCAGTCCGCTCCCGTGGACGGGCGATTTCGCCGACGGCCTCGGCAATAAAATCTCGCTCCTCGCCTATGCGAACCCGCCGCAGATCGCCGACGAAAAGCAGCGCGCCGACGGCTACGGCATCGCGCGTTTCAATAAGCAGCAGCGCACCGTGACCTTCGAATGCTGGCCGCGCTTCGGCACAGCGCAGTTCCCCGGCTGGCCGATCACCGTGAAGATGGACGACAACGATGGGCGCAAGCCCGCCGCGTGGATGCCGGAACTCGTCATCACCGGCGCGCCGAATGCGGTGGTGCAGGTGGTGGAGGAGAAGTCAGGCGAAATTCTCTACACCGTGCGCACGCCCGGCCCGCGATGGCAGCCGCCGGTCTTCGCGCCGGGGAAATACACGCTCAAGATCGGACGCGAGAGACCGGATGGACAGTCCTTTACCGGCGTCGAAGCCACAGCGGAAGCAGGAAAGGCCGGGGCTCGGGAAGTGAAGCTGTGAGCGGGAAAAGCTCAACGAAGCGCGGGCATGCCTTTGAGGGAAACGCTGACTAATCATGTGAAGCCGTTGGAGTCCCGCCTTTAGGCGGAATCAGCTTTCTTGCAGCATCGATACTTGGGCAGATGATACCGCCTGAAGGCGGGACTCCAAC
>JAYTML010000067.1:0-2819 GCA_043728655.1 Chthoniobacter sp.
AAGAGCCTCGCCTCGCCGGAGTATCTGCAAGGCGGGGTCGTGGTGCTGGACAACAGCACGGGCGGCATTCTCGCGCTGCTCGGCGGGCGGAATTTTGCACACAGCCCCTACGACCGTGCGCTCTCCGCGCGGCGTCCGGCGGGGACGGCGTTCAAGCCGCTGGTGTATGCGGCGGCATTTGAAAAGGGATTCAATCCGGGAACGCTGTTGCAGGACGCGGTGATCGACAACCGCCAGGTGATGATCGGCGGCCAGACGGGCATCCTTGGCGAGTGGGGCCCCGAGCGCGTGGACAACAAGTATGAGGGCGCCATCTCCGCGCGTGCTGCGCTCGTGAAATCCAAGAACGCCGCCACCGTCCGCCTGGGCATGATGACCGGCCTCGAGCCCACGCTGGCGCTCGCGAAGAAGGCGGGCATCGACAGTACTCTGCGCAAGTTTCCCGCGACATTCCTCGGCAGCAGCGAGGTCACGCTGATGGAAATGACGCTGGCGAACACCATCTTCCCAAACGGCGGATGGCGGCCGGACAAGGCGTTCATCATTTCCAAGATCGAGGACAAGAGCGGCAAGGTCGTCTATCGGGCGGAGCCGAAAAGGGTCGCGGTGATCAAGCCGACGACGGCCTATGAAATCCACACATGCCTTGAGGAGGTGCTGGAGCGCGGCACGGCGGAGCGGACATTCACCGATCTGGGTCTCAAGAAATTCCCGCTCGGGGGCAAGACGGGCACGGCCTACAATTTTACCGATGCGTGGTTCGTCGGCTACTCCAGTGCGGTGACCTGCGGGATCTGGGCCGGCTTTGACAAGCCGAAGCCCATCTATCGCGGGGCGTTCAGCAACGAGGTCGTGCTTCCGATCTGGACGAACGTGATGAAGGCGACCTTCGCCGCCTACCGTCCGCTGGATATCCCTCGGCCAAAGGGGATCATCAATTGCGAGATTTGCACCGCCTCCGGCCAGCTCGCGACGGACAAGTGCGTGGAGACGGTCACAAACAAGGACACGAACGAGCAGGTGCAGCGACGGACGACCCGCTTTGAGATCATGACCGAAGCGCAGGCGCCGAAGGTCGCGTGCAGCGTCCACACCGGCGGCGGCGAGGGGACTTTTGTGAAGGCTGTGGCGCCGGGTGAAATCCCGCGAGCCACCCTCGCCGTGGATGTCTCCGCCGTGCAGGTCATCGCGATCAAAGCGCCGACGGTGCTGGGAAACGACCCCTACAATTCGATGCAGGCGATCCAGAACGCCATCGCCATGAAGGCGCTGGGCGGGCAGTTCGCGCCCGTGGACAGCTCGGTCGTCGTCCCTGCCGCCACGCCGCAGCCCACCGAGGCTGCCGTCGAGGTCCGCCGCGCGGAACCGGTGCGCGCGATGCAGCAGCAGGCCACGGTCATCGACTCGACGATCAAGCTCGATCCGCCGCCGCCGCTGGAGTTTTAGACGGACGCGCGGAGAAATCTCTCCCAGGAGGCGGAGCTTGCCAGCGGCTCGTGGGCGCCAAAGGCGCAAAGAATTAGGAAGGATTGGCTGAGTTTTACAAAATCAGCCGAATGAACTTTTGGCCGCCGCTCCTAGCCTTCGATCGTGTTCATTTCCACCGGCTCGACTTTGACGCCGAGTTCCTCCAGCCAGACGATCGCTTTCTTGATCTCCTCGCGCTCGCCCTGAAGGGAGAGGGACACGATGCCGATCTCGTCGGTGACGCTGCACTGGCGGATATTGGTGACGACTTTGAACTGCTGGCCGAGCTCCCAGAGCACGGGGCGCGTGACGAGCTTGGTGGGAAACATGAGCCAGAGGCGCTGTTTTTCGTTCATTTGTAGAAGATGGGTGGGGTGTTGAGTGCTGAGTGACGCGGGTGGTGTGAGGGAACCGCAGTCGAGGCGCGGCACTCCGCTCTCGATCGCCTAGCCTCCGGCAATGGCCGGAACGATGCTGATTTCGTCGGTGTCTTTGACCGGGGTGGCTTTCTCTTCGAGAAAGCGGATGTCTTCGCCGTTGACGAAGATGTTCACGAAGCGGCGGACGTTGCCAGCCTCGTCGCAGACGCGGTCTTTGAGGCCGGGAAAGGCGCCGTCAAGGTTGTCGAGCAACTCGCCGACCGTGGCGCCGGCGGCGCTGACTTCTTCGAGTTCATTGGTAAGCTTGCGGAGCGGGGTGGGGATGAGGACGGTGGGCATAGGGCAGTTTGTGAATGGCTGATGGTGAATGGCTGAATCCGGGGTCAGGCGGCTGCCGTGTCTTTGGCATACACCTGCTCCTCGAATTCGCGGAGGCTGGGTTTGATCAGGCGGGGCTCGCCGCATTTGCCGATGATGGCTTCCTGCGTTTTCAGGCCGTGGCCGGTGATGCAAAGAACCGCCTCGCCGTCGCGAGGGATTTTGCCGCTGTCGATGAGCTTCTTCGCGCACGCGACGGTCACGCCGCCCGCGGTTTCGGCGAAGATGCCTTCGTACTCGGCGAGCCACTTGATGCCATCGACGATTTCTTCATCGGTGCAATCCTCGGCATTCCCGCCGGTCTGACGCATCGCGTGGATGGCATAGTAACCGTCGGCAGGCGTGCCGATGGCGAGGCTCTTGGCGATGGTCTCGGGCTTTGGCACAGGCTTCACCATGTCGGTGCCCCGCTTCATCGCGTGAGAAATCGGGGCGCATCCCGTGGCTTGCGCGCCATACACTGAGAACGGTGCTTCATCGACGATGCCGCATTTCACGAACTCGCCGTAGGCTTTGTGGATCTTCGTCAGAAGCGAGCCACTCGCCATCGGAGCGACGGTGTGGCGCGGGATGCGCCAGCCGAGTTGCTCCATG
>JAYTML010000068.1:0-7735 GCA_043728655.1 Chthoniobacter sp.
GGGAAATTTGCCAAGGAACTCGCCCACAAGGTCGAGGCCGGCGTGAAAAACGTCCTCCTCCCGAGCGTCATGTTCGAGGATCTCGGCCTGCGCTACTACGGCCCGATCGACGGCCACGACATTCCGCTGCTCATCAAAACCTTCGAGTTTCTCAAGACACAGAACGAGCCAGTCATCCTCCACATCCTCACCCAGAAGGGGAAAGGCTACGCGCCTGCCATCGAGAAGCCGGACAAGTTTCACGGCCTCGGAAAGTTCGAGCCGAAGACCGGAGCGACCGCCTCCGCCGGCTCGCCCACCTACTCCGAGCTGTTCGGAAAAACCCTCGCTAAGTTCGCTGATACCAACAACAAGCTATGCGCCATCACTGGCGCGATGCCCACCGGAACCGGCCTCGTCCACTTCGCCGCGAAGCACCCCGACAAATACTACGACGTCGGCATCGCCGAGGAGCATGCCGCCCTTTTCGCCTGCGGCCTGGCCACCCAGGGCTTCAAGCCCTTCCTCGCCATCTACAGCACCTTCATGCAGCGCGCCTACGACATGATCGTCCACGACATGGCGCTGCAAAATCTCAACGTCGCCCTCTGCATGGACCGCGGTGGACTCAGCGGCGACGACGGCCCGACGCACCACGGCCTCTTCGACATCGGCTACCTCCGCCACATCCCGAACCTCGTCCACATGCAGCCAAAGGATGAGGACGAGTTCGTGGACATGCTCTGGACCATGGCGCACTACAGCGCCGGCCCCATCGCCATCCGCTACCCGCGCGGCGTCGGCACCGGCGTCGTGCCAAAGGAGCAGCCGAAGCTGCTCGAAATCGGCAAGGCCGAAGTCATCAAACACGGCACCCGCGTCGCCTTCTTCGGCCTCGGCGGCATGTGCCAGATGGCCGAGCAGGCGGCTCAGATGCTGGAAGCCCAGGGCATCAGCGCCGCCGTCATCAATCCCCGCTGGATCAAGCCCCTCGACACCGGCACCCTCGAATTCTTCGCCCGCAGCGCAGATGTCGTCTGCACCCTCGAAGACCACGTCCTCCACAACGGCTTCGGCTGCGCCGTCATCGAGCACCTCAATGACGCCGGCATCAAGACGCCCGTCGTCCGCGTCGGCTGGCCCGACCAGTTTGTCGAGCACGGCGCCGTGGACATCCTGAGGAAAAAGCACGGCCTCACCGCCGAGGCCGCCGTCGAGAAAGTCCTCGCCGCCCTCGCCGCGCAGAAGCCCGCCGGCAAAAAGCCGGCGCAGAGCGTGGCGTAGCACGGGCCGTTTCCCCTCGTTACGAAGCTAAGCTTCGTAACGCCCGCCCCTGGAAGCTGAGCTTCCCGCCCACGTCCCTGCGGGCACGTTCCGAAGCGCAACTTCGGAACGAGGGAAAACCGATGGTCGAGGCTATGGCCGCGCTGGTGTTAGCGGATCACGCGCTGCGGCAGCGGGGGCAGTGCGGGGTGGTTTGAAAAGGTCGGCGTTGCGCAGAGCCACCCGCCGCATTACTTCCACGCTCTCACTCTCCAGAGCCGTGAAAGCGAAACATCTCCTTATCGCCAGTGTCGCCGGTCTTCTGCTTGGCGGGCTAGGCACCGCAGCCAGCCGCGCGGATATCTTGTACGTATCAAACAACGGCAGCGACTCGATTGCGAAGTTCGCGAGTGACGGTGTTGGCTCGGTCTTTGCCAATACTGGCTTGAGCCGCCCAAGCGGCCTAGCCTTTGACAGCACGGGCAATCTCTATGCGGCGAATAATTTGGGTGGCACGATTGTGAAGTTCACCAGTGGCGGCGGTGGCTCGGTCTTTGCCAGTGGCTTAGCGTCATCAAGCGGCTTGGCCTTTGATAGCGCGGGCAGTCTCTACGCGGCAGATGTTGTCTTCAATCGGATCGTGAAATTGACCGGAGGTGTCGGCGCGGTATTTGCCAGCACTGGCTTGAACCAGCCATACGGCATGGCCTTTGACAGCACGGGTAATCTATTCGCGGCAAACTCCGGCAACAGCACGATTGAGAAGTTCGCCAGTGGCGGCGTCGCCTCGGTTTTTGCCAGCACCGGATTAAGTGGTCCGGTCGGCACGGCTTTCGACAGCGCGGGCAATCTCTACGTCGCAAATGTCAGCAATAACACGATTCAGAAGTTCACCAGCGGCGGTGTTCGCTCGGTATTTGCCAGCACCGGCTTAAACCAGCCAAGTGGCTTGGCCTTCGACAGCGAGGGCAGCCTCTACGTCGCAAACTACGGCAGCAATACGATTGTAAAGTTCACGAGCGGCGGCGTCGGCTCGGTCTTCGCCACGACCGGCCTGAATCGTCCGCAGTTTCTCGCCTTCACCGATGATGTAGGAGTGCCGCTCAGGCTGGCGAACCAAGTCCCCGAGCCCGCGAGCGCCGTGCTACTGCTCGGCGGCGCGGCCCTGCTCGGCCTGCGCCGCCGGCGGTAGCGGGCGACGAGGTCGGAAAGACCGACGGTTTTGTGCGCCAAAGGCGCAACTCATTCCAGCCTGAGGCAACGCCCCAGGAACGCGCCACCCGGAGGTCGCAGGGCTGAAAGCCCGCTTCATCCACGCCGCGCCCATCCGATGAGACGGGCTTTCAGCCCTGATGCCGTCGGTTTGCGGAATCCTGGGGCGTTGCCCCAGGCTGGGATGAGACTGGGCCTTTGGCCCGCCGGGACTTTCGTTCCTTTCCACTGGTGCCGAGGCACCGCTTCGGCACGGGTGGAAAATGAAAACGGACCGCGCCTTGCGACGCGGCCCGTTTGCAAATCAAGCTGCTATGCGGCTCAAGCCCCCATCCCGTCCTCGAAACTCCCGGCGGCGGGGGTGATGAGGAGGTGGTCGCGCACGTAGCCGATGCCATTCGCGCTCGTGCTGTCGAGGTCGCGGTGGGCGCTCTCGGCTTCCACGACGAGCGGGGCGGTTTTCGTCCCGTGCAGCGCGCAGTAGCGCGAGGGGTAGCCGACCATGAGGAGCAGCTCCACGTAGCGGTTCATATTCAGGTCGCCGCTCGGGAGGTCGGTGAACTGCATGGCGCGGTCCTTCCAGTCCGGCTCCATGGTGCGCAGCGGGAGGTCGCGGCGGATGGTGAAGTTTTTCACATGCGCGGCGCAGATGTATTCGCCGACCATGAGGAAGCGCGTCTCCCAGGATTCGCCCTCCCAGCAGTGCGATGGGTCGGCGTTCACCGCGAGCGATTCGTCGTCGTCGCAGATGTCCACGAGGGTGAGGAAGTCCGCGGCCGTCATCGCGGCGGTGCCGGGGTGGATTTCGTGGCAGAGCTTGATGCCGAGCTTGCGCGCGTGGTCGCGGATTTTCTTCGTCTTTTTCACGAAACGCTCCTGCCCTTCCTTGACCAGGTCGTAGCCGGGCCCTGCCCAGAAGCCCCACGGATAGCCGGTCGCGATCTCCCAGCCAAAGGCGACGCCCCAGAACATCGGCAGCACTTTGATGCCGAGTTCGGCGGTGAGATCGAGGAGCTTGAGGACGTAGTTCTCAGCCCATTTCTCGATCTCGGCGGGCGATTTTTTCGCGACGTCGGCGGGGATGAAAGGGCGGATCGTGGGCGAGCCTGTCCACGCGGTGGTGTGGACCCAGATGGGGCAGTGCGCGGAGATGCCGTCGAGCGCGAGACCGGCGTCGGCAAAGGTATTGCGGATTTCCTTGGCGGACTTGAAGAGCTTGCCGCCCTGGAGGTGGTAGTTGCTCGGCTGCGCGCCGGCGGCGCCGCTGCGCTTGGCGTAGGCGAGGAAGTCGGCGAGGGATTTTGCGCCGTGCTGGGCGCCTTCGATGGAGGGATGGTAGCAGGACATGGTGGTGTGGGATGACGAATGGCGAATGACGAATGGCGAGACAAGCTGGAAATCCGGGGCGCGGCGCGGCGTCTGGATTAAATCCGGCGATGGGAATGAAAACGCAGAGGCGCAGAGGCGCGGAGATCAGAAAGTTCAGTTCGGTTTTTTCATCGCCGGATTCGCGAGCGCTTCATCGTCTCCAATTTCCGTTGCATCAAATCTTCCCCTGCGTCTCTGCGCCTCTGCGTTTCAAATCCCCGTCCCGTTCAGCCCTCAGTCATTCGCGCTTCGACATTGCTTCGTCATTCCGGCATTCGTCATTTCCCAAATGCTCGACGACATCGACCGCATCCTTTTTCACGAGCAGACGATCCTCAGCCGGCTCGATGAACTGGCGCGCGAAATCACCGCGACCTACCGCGGCCAGGACCTGACCGTCGTCGCCGTGCTGAACGGCTCGCTGATCTTCGCTGCCGACCTGCTCCGCCGGATCCCGCTGCCGCTGCGGCTGGATTGCCTGCGCGTGGCGAGCTACCACGGCGGCACGGAAAGCACGGGCACCGTGACCTTTCACCAGCTCAATCTGCCCGACGTGCGCGGCCGGCATGTGCTGGTGCTCGACGACATCCTCGACAGCGGGCGCACGCTGCACGCGATCTGCGCGCGGCTGCGCGGGGAAAGCCCGGCGAGTGTGCGGGTGTGCGTGCTGCTGGCGAAAAGGAAGGAGCGCGCCGAGGCGATGGAGGCGGACTTCACCGGCTTCGAGATCGGCGACGAATTCGTGATCGGCTACGGCCTCGACTACGCGGAGCAGTATCGCAATCTGCCATTCGTTGGCGTGCTGCGGCGCGAGGTGTTTGAAAATTCATTGCCCGGGTCCGCGTCAGATGCTGAGGATGCACCATGATTTTCGGCAGCTCTCTTCCGGTCAATACCAGCGCCGCGCGCATGGAGGCCAGCGACGCCCGCACCACGGCGCGCGAGGCGAAGACAGAGGTCGAGCGCCTGCGGGCCGATGTCGAGCGGCTGATGCTCCTCACCGAGGCGCTCTGGCGGCTGGTGAAGGAGCGCACGGAATGCACGGACGAGGATCTCATCCAGCGCATCCACGCCATCGACCTCGAAGACGGGAAGCTCGATGGCCGCAAGGCGAAATCGCCGCCGCGTCCCTGCCCGAATTGCCAGCGCATCCTCGCCCGGCATCGCCCGCTCTGCCTCTTCTGCGGGAAGCCGGTCGACTTCCTGCCGTTCGAGCGCTAGAGCCGGTTGTAGATGATCTCCAGGGCCATGACGCAGTAGGTGGTCACGAGCACGGGGTCTTTTTCCATCCAGCGGGCGGTGTCGTTCAGCCAGGAGCCGTCGCCATTCTGGGTGTTGATGTATTTGAGCGCGACTTCCTTTGCCCAGTCCACCTTGCGGCCGTCGGCCATTTCGAGCGTCTTCACGTCGGCGGCGGCGAGGGCCTTGGTCATCAGGTGGTAGTAGTAGAAAAGCCCCGCGCGCTCCATGCCGGGATTCTCCTCGAGGGTGTAGTTTTTCCGCAGCCAGTCGAGCGCGGCGGTCACGCGGGCGTCGTCCTTTTTCACGTCCGCGTAGATGAAGCTGAGGAGGCCCGCGTAGCTCATGCTGCCGTAGCTGCGCAGCGCGATGCGGCCGTCCGGGAGCTTGGTTTCGCCGGCCTTGCTGTCGCCTGGGAAGTAGATGAAGCCGCCCTTGTTCGCTGGGTCATCGCTGGCCCACGGCTCCTTGTTTGCGCCGGGGAGATTCTGGCAGCGCGTGATGAAATCGATCGCCGCTGTCCAGTTCAGATCCTTGCCGGAGGCTAGCTCCGCAGCGGGGCGCGCGGCCTTGTAAGCGCGAATGGCTTCGAGGCCGACGAGCGTATTGTCGAGGTCGGGATGCTGGCGACTGGTGCCGGTCGGGCCGTAGCTGATGCCGCCGTCGAGCGCGGGATTCGTGAGGCCGCTGGCCTGCTGGCTGACCACGAAATCGTGGGCCGCCTTGATCAGCGGTTCGTCCTTGGGTTCGCCGCTGTTGAGCAGCGCGACGAGCGCGGTGGCGGTATTGTAGTTCGAGAGGCCCTTCGTGTAGATGCCGCCGTCGGGCTGCACCTTGCTGCGGAGAAAAGCGTAGCCCTTTCGCATGAACTCGGCGTTCTCCTTTGCATACTTGCCGCTCGGTTCGCGCTGGAATGCGACGAGCGGGAGCGCGGTGAGGGCGGGATGATTCGGGTCGCCGTCGCTCCATGAGCCGTCCTCTTTCTGCTGGCTCTTGAGAAAGCTGAGGCCTTTGTCGATGGCGAGCTGGACCTCGTTGCGGAGCGACAGGTTTTTCCCATCGCGCGGGATCGGATCGTCGGCGGCGGACAGCGCGGGCGTGAGGAGTGCGGCGGCGGCGAGGAGTGCGAGCGGTGTTTTCATGGCTTATTTGCTGGGTTTGGCGTCGGCGGGTGGGACGAGTTTGAAGATGATTTCGACGGGCGTATTGACCGGCGGGACGGCTTTCTCGTTCACGCCCCACATCTGGTCGTCGTCGTTGCCCTTGCGCGGATTGTTGATCAGGGCGCTCGGGTTCGTGACGAGTGCGGCAAAGGTGCCATCGGTTTGCGCGAGAAAGCGGCCTTCCTGAAAGATAGATCCGTTGTAAATCCAAGGCCCGTGCTCGATCGGCTTCTTCGTCGTTTCGTTGTAGAGCCAGTCTTCCACCGGCACCGTCTTCTCCCCGCCGGCGTCGGTCCATTTCACCGAGATGAGCACCGTGTCGCCGGTCATCTTCGGGGCGGTTTTCAGATACTTCGCGTCGATCTGCGGCGGGGCGCCATCGGGTTTGTCGGCGCCGCCTTTCGCACCGAGCAGGAGCATGGCGAAGTGGACGTCGTTCGGCGAAACCTCGCTCACAAGCAGGCTTTCGTGCGTGCTGCCGCGCGGAGTCACGAGCAGGTATTCGAGCAGCCCGCTGTTCATATTGAGCGCGCCGGGGAAGGTGAGGGTCATCGCCTTCTGATCGAGGCGCATTTTCCCGATCTCGAACATGCCGGGTGAAACCTCGCGCATGACGGGCATCGCCGGCGGTGCATCCTGGGCCACCGCCGCGACGGCGACTGCTGCGCTGAGGAGGAGCGCGGCGGCGGGTGTCTTAATCATCATCATAATCTTAATCCTACTCTTACTCTTAATCTCTCAGCGGCGAAGCGGGCGGGGGATTAAGATTGAGATTCAGAGTAAGATTACGAGGGGAAAGCGAGTGCGTCATTTGCGGAGGAGGGTGGGTTCGAGCCAGAGGCCGGAGCCGGTGGCATTGGTGGGAAAGCCTGCTTCCACCCGGAACGAAATGCTGCGGACATTGGCGAGCGTGGCGTGGAGAGGGACCGGTTTGTCTGCGGAGCTGATCTGGCCGCTGCGGGCGAGGGGACGGCCATCGGCGTAGATCGCGAAGATGAGCCGGTTCACCGGCGGCACGCCGGGCGGCACGGCGATGAGGACATTGATGGCATTGAAACCCGCGGGCACGTCCCACGTCGCCGGCACGCCGAGCGCCGACTCAAAGCCGCGGCCATGCGAGGCGCCGAAGCTGTCGAGCAGTTCGCCCGTGATGGTCTTGTCCACTGCAAAGCACTGCTCCAGCTTCCGGCCCGGCAGCGGATCGACGCGCGCCGGCTTCCGCGTCGTGAGCGGCAGGTAGCGGGCGGTGCCGGCGCGGATTTCCACGATGTCTTTCGGCTCCAGTTTCACGCCGTCGTAGAGCGGGTGCTTCAGCGTGACGCCGGTCTTGTCGATCGACATCGCGTCCACGCCAAAGAGCGAGCCGTCCTTTGTCCGCACCTCGAAGAGCGCTGCGCTGGGGCGGGGATCGCGGAGGATGAGCGCGAGCAGCTCCCTGCGGTCGCCCAAGAAGGTACGCGGGCCGAAGATCGGATTGAGCAGCTTTGCGGACTTGTCGTCGGCGGCCTTGA
>JAYTML010000069.1:0-5334 GCA_043728655.1 Chthoniobacter sp.
TCCGGACCATCGAAATACTGAAAGGTCCAGTGCTCGATGCCGAGCGGCTTGAAGAGCGCCTCGATCGCGAACTGGTCGTAGGGCTTTCCCGTCACCGTCTCGCACACCCATGCGGCGTGGATCAGTCCGTGCGTCGAGTAACCGCAGCCCGTGCCGGGATCGAATGCCAGCGACGCCGTCCGTTTGTCGCCGGTGTGGCCCATGATGTAGTCCCACTTCCCGTCGTTCGGCGCGCCGGTCGCCTCGGGGCAAATGCCGGAGGTGTGATTGAGCAGTTGCTTCACCGTGATCTGCGCCTTGCGCGGATCGCTCAGCGGCAGGGCCCACGGGATGAAGTCGAACGCCTTGTCATCAAAGCTCATCTTGCGCGGCGTTTTGCCATGCTGGCTTTGCTCGGAAGCGATGGCGAGCACCGTGGCGCACACGGCCTTCGACACCGAGGCCACGCGTCGAGCGTCTTTCACCGCGCTGTTCCCGCGCTCGACCTGCAGCACGATGGTGCCGTGCCGGATCACCACCGCGGCGAATGGCCGGTTGTCCGACTTCATGAGCCAATCGCGGAGCCCGGCGATCTTGCCCTTGTCCATCCCGCCGATGGTCTCGATCTCGTCCTCGTTCCCGACCATCCGCCAGCCGCCCTGCGATTCCGGCGGGGGAAAGTAGGCGTGTGATGCGGCAGTCCGGGGAGTCGGTTCGGCGGCTGATGCCGTGCGCGCCAAGATCCCGGTAGCGAGGACCGCCAGCGAGATCAGGATGACGATTGCCCGGCAGGGAACTGCTGCGGATGCGCTCATTTCGTGATCAAAACGAGCGTTGCCTGGCGCACGGTGAAATGGTCATCGCTTGAACTGACGAGGTGCAGAGTCAGTCCGTTCGTGCCCATCCATTTTGTGGGAAAGCTGTTCGTCTCGCCGGGGCCGATGTCCCACTCGTTGGTGTGAAACGCGACGGTCCACGGCCCCCACGGCTCGGGCGCGTCGTAGATGGCGAAGCCGCCTTTGAAGCGTGGCTCAATGCCCTGGCCGATCTGGCACCAGAGGTAGCGCTTCAGGCCCGCGTTGTAGGTAATGCCCGACCGGTAGCACGCGCCGGCCTTCGTGAAGACAGCGCCGCGCTGGCCGATGTCGCGGCTCCACTGCGGCCGGCCTTCCGGGTCGAGCTTCGCGAAAAATTCGTAGGCGGAGCGGTCGCGCAGTTTGTCCTTCGCCACCCGCGCCAGGACGAAGCGGTCGGCACGCTCGTAGGCGCTGTCGGAATCGGGGGAGTAGATGTAAACGAACTCGTCGCGGGCTCCCGCATAGTCTTTGCCGAAGTTCAGGAACGTCGGGCAGCCGAGGCTCTCGGGGAATTTCCAATCCCCCCATGTCCACGTGACGCCGTGGTCGGATGACCAGCCCAGCTGCGAGTTGCCGACGTTGCGGACGAGCACGTAAAGCACGCCGTCCACGCAGAGCATCCCGCTCGCCTTGCGGCCGCTCTTTCCATCGCCGGCAGCCTCGCCGGACGGCGACGAGATATTCACTCCCGCAATGTCCGGCGGCAGGCCGGTGACTTTCGCGAGGCCCATGCTTAGCTTCTTTCTCACGAAGGGTTCGAAGCCGTTTCCGTCCCCGTAGGCAGTGTAGAGCGCGTCGTCGTCAGCCCACGTCATCGGCCAGTTGTCGCTGCCCTTGGCAAGCTTGATGACGCTGGCCGCCGGCGCCCACTCGATGCCGCGGATCACGGGGCTCGGCGGATACGGTGCGGCGGAATGCGCGGGGGCTTTCTTCCGCGCCGCAGTCCCGCCCGCAGCCGCGACGATCGGCTGGAGAAAGGGCTTCAGCACATGGTAATGGTCCGAGTCCTTCGCGCGTTTCCACGACTGTCCGGCGCGCGCCACCACGATATCGAGCGACGGCATGACGACGATGAGGCTGTCGTAGAGGCCCCACGTCCAATACGTGTCGCGCGGCACGCCCTCGATCGTTCCATCCGCGTTGTTCCACCAGAGCAGGCCGTAGTGCTTCGCGGCGTCGCCGTAATCTTTGGGAACGCGGACCTGCAGCCCGGGCACGCCGGGCACCGTGGTGCGCGCCTTGTCCACAAAGCCGTGCGGCAGGATTTGCGTGCCGTTCCACTCGCCACCGCGCAGCCAGAGCAGGCCGAAGCGGGCCATCGCACCGACATTCGCGCTGATGCCCGCGCCAAATTCGCGCCGCTTGATGCCGTCGATCAGGTCGGGTCGATACGCGTTGTTCCGCCAGTCGAGATCTCTGCGCTTGATGCCGATCGGCGTGAAGATCCGCTCGAACATCAGTTCATCCACATCGCGCCGGTAGGCGAGCGTGACGCAATCGGCCAGCCAGTTCGGCCCGCTGTCGCTGTAGTCCCACTGCGTGCCGGGCTTGAAAAGCTGTTTGGAAAACCCGCCGGGCTTTTCGAATCCCGCCGTCTGCGACGCAAGGTGCAGGATGGTCACCTCATCCAGCCAGCCTGTATGCGCGTTTGCGTCCGGCGGCATTCCGAGCGTCGGGCAATGCTGACGCGCCTTGTCCTCAAGACGCATCCTGCCGTCCTTGATCGCCAGCCCGAGCGCCGCCGCGCCGATCGATTTCGTCGAGGACTTCAAATCGTAAAGCTGCGCCGGGTCGCCCCATGAGAGAACGAGTTTTCCACTGCGCACGATGCAGCCCGAGCCGCCGCCCGTGAGCGCGTAGTCGCGCGCCTGGTGCAGCTTCGCCTCGTTGAGGTCAACCTCCGCGGCGGTGGCTTTGGCCCAATGCTCGCCGGGGACCTCCGCAGAGCGAGAACTCGCGCCCATCGAGAACAGCGCAAGCAGAGGCGCGACGCTCCGCCAGAATCTGAGACGCGCCGTTTTCATCGGGATCGATTCGCCCATTCAGGCTTTCACGAGGTCGCGCGCCCGCTGGGTCACTTCGTTGTCCGGCATCTGCGTTCCGTGAAGGAAGTGGACCGAGGCCGCGAGGAGATGCGGGCGCCAGCGCGGGCTCACCCACGAGCGGTTCTCAAAAATCGCGATGGGAAACTTCACGTCGTGCGAGTTGATCGTGGCCTTGGCCAGGACCAGGCGCCGCGCATTCGTCATGAACTCCTCCGCCAAACCCGGCTGTTGACCGAGGGCCAGCGCGAGCCGGGAAGCCTGGTCCTGTCCGGAACGATCTTCGACTTCCTGCTGAGCATGTCGCGGCGGGAGGAGGGCGAAGATTTTCTCCAGAGTTTCATTGGAAGCCGATGGAAGATCGCCGACCGGCATCTCCGTCAGCGTCAGCTCGCGCAGCATGCCACGATCGGCTTCATTCTTCGTGAAGGCCGCCGCCCACGCCGCGGCTTGCAGCGTGATGAGAAAGCGGGTGCGCGCGTCCTCGCAAACTTTGAAAAGGTGATGCAGCGCGTTGCCCGACGTATTCGAGTGGAGCGCTCGATTGCCGAGGCGCACATTGCCCAGCTTGAAACGGATCATGAACTCGCCCGCCGCGAGGTGCACCGCGTCCCATACCGTGCCGGCTTGCACCCGGCCGGCGGAAAGCTCCCGCGCGGTCCATTGGCTGGCGGCCTTCCAATCGCCCGAGCGGATCACCGCCAGCAATTCCAACGTCGCCTTTTCGTCGGCGCGCGTGTCCGGCCAGTCGGGCGGGAGTTTCGGGAACTGTTGCTCCACGAGTTCCAGGTTGAAGCCGTAGGACTGCCCTTCGGTCCTGTTTGCATTCCGCACATGCACCTCGCGCACGAGATAGCGCAGCGTCGGCTCGGCGTGCTGTTCACCGATGACTTCCAGGGTGCGCCAGGCATTGGAGAGCCCGATTGGCACATGCCCGATGAAGCTCCAATCGCGCGCACCGTAGCGGCACAGCCGCTGCAGGGCCGCGCCCGTGCCGTGACTCCGCGCCAGCGCGATCACGGCCCGCTCGGCCCGTTCCTGATCCCATGCCTCCATCGCTGCGTCGAACTCGGCCCCGCCGTTCCCCGGAAGCGGTCCAGCGAGGGGCGGGACCGGCGTCTCCTTAAAGCGCGCGATGTGTTCCTTCACCACGTCCACGGCCCAGAACAAGGGCAGCGCGCGTTCGGCAGGCGGGAGCTGCCGGCTCAGTTCCAGCGCTGCATGCACGAGGTAAACGGTGTGATGCCCATCGTGCTGGAGCGCGTGGAGAAACGTCGCTGCCATGAGTTCCCGAAACGGAACGCCTTTGCGCAATTGCGCCGCGAGCATCGCCACGCACTGCTCGCGCGGCGTGGTCGCGATCAACTGCACCAGCGGCAGTATCTCCGGGCGCCACTGCACGAGATCCGGTGTGACGGCCGCTTCCGCCGCGGTCAGTGGAGTGAACGGAAACAATCTGCCCAGGCTGCCGATGCCCATCGCGACACCCGCCATGCGAACCAATTTTCTCCGGCTGATGTGGGGGATCATAGCGCGCGTTGTAATTAGACCAGGATCTCCTTCACCACGTTGCCGAAGACGTCCGTGAGCCGGTAGTCGCGTCCGCCGTGACGGTAGGTGAGCTTTTCGTGATCGAGGCCGAGCAGGTGCAGGATCGTGGCGTGGAAGTCGTGAACGTGGACTTTGTTTTCCACGACGGTCGAGGCGATCTCGTCCGTGGCCCCGTAGGCGATCCCGCCTTTCACGCCGCCGCCGGCGAGCCATGAGGAAAAACACGCGCTGTGGTGGCCGCGCCCTTTGGTGCCATCGACGCCCGGCGTGCGGCCAAACTCGGTGGTCCAGACCACGAGCGTGTCGTCGAGCATCCCGCGCTGCTTGAGGTCGCGCAGCAGTCCGGCGATAGGCTGGTCAATCGGCTTGGCGTGTTTGGCGTGCTCGGCCATGTCGGCGTGCTGGTCCCAGTTGTCGCTGCTGCTGCCATCGACGACTTCGATAAAACGGACGCCGCGCTCCGCGAGCCGGCGCGCGACGAGGCATTGCCAGCCAAAGCCTTCGCTCTGCCCGCGCTTCAGCCCGTAGAGATCGAGCGTCGCATCGTTCTCTTTCTCCAGCTCGAAAACCTCGCGCGCTTCCGTCTGCATGTGAAACGCGGTCTCAAAGGTGCGGATGCGCGCGGCCAGATCGGTGTCGGCCGTGCGCGCGCTGAGGTGGCGGTTGTTCAGCACATCGGCGAGGCCGAGTTCGAGCTCCTGCAGGCCGCGCTGCTGCGTGCGCCGGTCGAGATTGGCGATTGGTTCCTTTCCACCGATGACCCGCACGCCCTGATGATACGCGGGCAGGAAGTCGTTGTTGAAAATCTGCGTGCCGGCGTAAGGCATCTGCGGCGCGAGGCTGACAAAGGACGGGAGGTTGCGGTTCATCGTGCCGAGCCCGTAGCTGACCCAGGAGCCGATGCT
>JAYTML010000070.1:0-2856 GCA_043728655.1 Chthoniobacter sp.
GGAGTTTTGGGCGTGGGCGATCGGGCGCGCTCGGGCGCGAAAGTCGGACGTGTTTTTTGCGGGCGAAGCCTACGACAACGACCCGATGAAAGTGACGAAGGGCAACGTGATGTCGGCGCTGCTCGGCGCGGGCTTCGACGCGGTCTATGACGACCCGAGCTACAAGGTGCTGAAGGGAATGCATGACGGGCCGAAGTGGGCGAACGATCTCGACGGCGTGGTCGGCGACGATGCGCTTTTTCATCGGTCGCTGCGCTACGCGGAGAATCACGACGAGGTGCGGCTCGCGGGCGCGGGGCAGTGGGGCGGCGTGGGCATGGAGGTGGGGCGGCCGGTGGCGGCGATCCTCTACGGGTTCTCGCGCGGGCCGGTGCTGATGTACAGCGGGCAGGAGGTGGGCGAGCCGGCGCGCGGGGAGGAGGGCTTTGGCGGCGACGACGCGCGGACGACGATCTTCGATTACTGGTCGATGCCGGAGCTGGCGAAGTGGGTGAACGGGCATCGCTACGACGGCGGGCGGCTTTCGGCGGAGCAGAAAGGGCTGCGCGAGTTTTACGCGCGGCTGCTCGCGCTGGCGGGTGAGCCGGCGTTTCGCGACGGGGAGTGTTTCCGTCTGAACTACGCGAACAAGACGAACGAGCGCTTTGGCCGTGTGGGCGGCGAAACGGCGAGCGGGCACTGGCTGTACGCGTATCTGCGGTTCGACGCGAAAAGCGGGCAGCGCTTTCTCGTGCTGGCGAATCTGCACCGCAGCGAGACGCTGCGCGACGTGCAGGTGCGGCTGCCGCGCGAGGCGGTGGCGTTTCTCCAAGTCCCGGCGAATGCTGCGCTGAAGCCGGTCGAGCGGCTGATGAACGCGAAGACCGAGATCGCGCTGGCGGACGGCGACGACGGCGCGAAGATGGTGCGCGTCGCGGAAATGCCGCCGCTCACGCCCTTCTACATCGAACTCAAGTCCGCCGCCCGTTAGCCGCCTTTCCTCCCATGAAACTCCCGCTCCTGCTCGTCCTCACGCTTGCCTTCACCGCTTGCGACCAAGTCCTCTACACGCCCGACGCCACGCCGATACCGGCGCCCGTGCCGGCCGCCACGCCGGTCGCTGGCCGGCCCGGGGTCGCTCAGGCACCAGGCGGTGCGGTGACTCCTCCCGGATCACCCGCGCCAAAGCCCGGCGACTGGATGTGGCAGAAAAAGAAGGGCGCACTCGACCAGGGCGGCGGCCTCAACAGCACGCCCGGCGGCTCGAAGACGAAAAAATAGCGCGGCGCAGCGGGCTTTCCGCGTGCGGAAACTTGCCGCTTTCGCCCGACGCCTTCAGCCTTTCCCTGCATGGCTCTGCCGCTCCGCTATAACTTCCGCAACGTCGTCGTCCGCTGGCGCGCGACGCTGGCGACGGTGCTCGGTGTGGCGCTGGTGGTGGCGGTGTATGTCAGCCTCCAGGCGCTCGCGGTGGGGCTGGAAAAGGCGAGCGCGGCGACGGGCGATGCGCGCAATCTCATGGTCGTGCGGCGCGGCTCGGCGGCGGAATCCGGCAGCCAGATTACGCGCGAGCAGTTCAACGCCATCCAGTACGCCACCGAGATCGCGCGCGATGCGCAGGACCGGCCGTTCATTTCCGCCGACACGCTCGTCATCCTCAATCTCCCGCGCGGCGGCGGCTCCGCGGGCGAGGCGAACGTCTCGCTGCGCGGCGTGTCGCCAAATGCCTTCGCGCTCCGTCCGCAGGTGCGGCTCGTGGAGGGGCGCTGGTTCGAGCCGGGCAAGCGCGAGGCTGTCGTGGCGAAGCGGCTCGCGGCGCGGTTCGCGGAGATGCGGGTGGGCGATGTGGTGAAGATCGGCCTGCGCGAGCTGACGGTGGTCGGGCACTTCGACGCGGGCGGGAGCGCCTTCGACTCCGAGGCATGGATGGACGCCAATGAGGTGCGCTCGCTTTTCACCCGCGAATCCTACTCCAGCCTCCTCATCCGCCCGACGGATGCCTCCGCGGGCGACGCGCTCATCAGGAAACTCGAGGCCGACAAACGTCTGAGCGTCCGCGTGCTCAGCGAGGTGGCCTACTACAAGGACCAGACGAAAACCGCGCAGCCGATCCGCATCCTCGGCAACTTCCTCGCCACCGCGATGTCCATCGGCGCGATCCTGGCCGCGATGAACACGATGTATGCGAGCATCGGTGCGCGCACGCGCGAGATCGGCACGCTGCGCGTCCTCGGCTTCCGCCGCCGCTCCGTGCTGCTGGGCTTCCTCATCGAAGGCGCATTCCTCGCGCTGCTCGGCGGGGCGCTGGGCATCCTGGCGGCGATGCGCTGGCAGGGGACGAGCGTGGGTACGCTGAGTTTTGAGACATTCAGCGAGACGGTTTTCCAGTTCAGCATCACGCCGTGGCTCGCGGTGAAAGGGCTCATCTTCGCCGTGACCGTGGGTGTCCTCGGGAGCCTGCTGCCCGCGCTGCGCGCCTCGCGCCTGCCGGTCATCGCCGCACTGAAATCCGTATGAACACCGACCGACTCCAGACCATCCGCATCGAACCCGCCCAGCGGCAGCGCGCGGCGGGCGCGCCGTGGCTGATCTTTGGCAGCGTCCTCGCGATCACCGCGGTGGCGGCCTACTTCGCGTGGCCGAAGGCCGGCGACGACCGCCGCGTTTTCCATGGCGCCGCCAAAGCGGCGGCCGGCGCCACGCCTGCGCCGTCAGGCGCGGCGGCACCCGCCGCTGCCGAGAATCCGAAATCTGAAATCCGAAATCCGAAATCGGAGGCCCCCGTCCTCACCGTCTCCGGCTACATCATCAACCGCGAGCGGATCGAGATCAGCCCGCGCATGATGGGGCAGGTGAAATGGATCGGCGTGAAGAAGG
>JAYTML010000071.1:0-2330 GCA_043728655.1 Chthoniobacter sp.
GCTCGGCCGCTGGGGCGCGGCGCTGCCCGTGTGGCTGAATGAAGGCTTCGCCGAGTGCGTCGCCGCCATGCCCTACACGCGCGGCCGCTACACGTTTCAGAACCTCGACGGGGCGATGAATGCCTACCTGCTGAAGTGGCGCGCGACGCCGGATCGCCGCGATCTGCTGCTCATCCCGCCTGCGCGGCTCATGGCGCTCAGCCCCGCGCAGTGGCGCGACGAGGTGTCCGCCGTCACGGCCTATCCGCTCTACAATTCCTCGGCGCTCCTCGCCCACTACTTTCTCCACCACGACGGGCCGGGCGGGGGAGCCAGCCTGGCCGCATACTTCCACGCGCTCCGCCGAGGCGTGCCGCCGGACAAGGCGGAAGCCGACCACCTGCTGCGCGGCCGCACCCGCGAGAGCCTCACGCCGGAGCTGCAGGCGCTCTGCCGCAAGCTCGGGCTCCAGTGGAAAATGGACGCGCGGTGATGGGCGGGAGCGTTCCGGCGGGTCAGGCGCGCGCCTCGAAGCGGAAGCGCACGGGCACCTCGACCTGCGCGGGGATCGCGACGCCATCCCGCCGCGCCGGTGCGAAGCGCCACGAGCGAACGGCGGCAAGCGCTGAGCGGTCGAGCGCCGGGTGGCCGGAACTTTCGCTCACATCCGCCGCCGCGACGCGTCCCGTGGCATCGATTTCGACGAGGAGGATGACCGTTCCGGCGAGGCGCTGCGCGCGTGCTTCCTCCGGGTAGAGCGGCTTGTAGCGGAGCCGGAAGTGCGGCGGCACGTAGCCGGAGCGCCCGCCGCTGCCCGACGCTCCCGCGAGCGATGCCAGGGACGATCCGCTGCCAGCACCGGAACGCGCGGCTGTGCGTGCGGTGCGCGCTTTCGTAGCGGAGCCGGGCGGCGGCTTCATCTCCGTCGGAATACGCTGGAACGCGACCGGCGCGGCTGCCAGGGACGGCGCATCCGTCGCCGCTGCGACTACAGGCGGCGACTCGACGTCCGGCGCGGGCGGAGTAAAGGCCGGCGCGACCGGCAGCATTTCCGGCTCCGGTTCTGGCACGCTGGCGGGCGCTGTCTCCACGACGAGCGCCCCGCTCCGATCCTCCGCCAGAAACGCCACGCTGATCGCCGGCTCGCCGCCGCCGCCATGACGCGAGGCCGCACCCGCCCAGCGTCCCGCCGCGAGGAGCACGCCCGCGTGCAGCAGGAGCGAGACGACGACGGCGCTGCGCGACATGCGGGGATGCGCGCTCAGTTTCGCTGCCCGCTGGTGGGCGTGTACGTGCGCCCCGCGTGGCCGCCGGGGCCAAAGTCATAGCCGATCACCAGAAAGCCGATCTGCCGCTCGGTCGCCTGATTCGTCCCGAACATGCACGAGAGATCGACATGCATGTTCCGCGTCACCCGCCACTGGATGCTCGGACCGACGGCGAAAAGGTCGTCCGCATTTCCGCGCGCCCCCTTCACGCTGTCGCGATCGTAAAACGCCTCGACGCCGACGCCGAGCTTCCCGTCGAGCACCGTGTAGCTGATGCCGCCGGTGACTTTGAATTCCTGCTCGCGGTCGCCGCCCGTCTCCGCCTCCCACACGAAATTCACGCCCCAGTGCCAGCGCGGCGCGAGCTGGTCGCCGAGCAGCAGCTTCGCCTCATAGACATCCGGCCCCCAATGCGCGTCGGCGAATTTGTATTCGAAATACAGCGTCGGATTCCCCCAGAGCTGCCCCCAGTCGGCGATCGCCCAGCGCAGCTCCACATTGAAGCTGTGCTCGTGAAACGCCCCCCGCTCATCGCCCTCGATGTCATTGTAGAGATCGAGCTGCATGCGGCCGGGCAGGCCGATTTCCACCTCCTGCAGCAGCCGGTGCCGCAGCCCGCCGTCGCGCCGGTGCTTGATGCGCCACCAGCTCTCGACGCCGACCTCCCACGGCTCCTTCTGGATGTAAACACGCGTGCCGGGAAAGCGCCGCGCACTCGTCCACTCGGGCCGCTGCGTGATGCCGATGGGCGTCTCCTCGCTGAGCACGGAGGTGAAAGCGGTGGTCGTAGTCTCCGGCATGCGCTGGCGCGGCGCGGAGGGCTCGGCGGCGAGCAGCGGGGTGGCGGAGAGGAGGGCGAAAAGGGCGGTCTTGAGATGGGGATGGAGCATGGGGTTGGGGTTAAGTGAAAGCCGGTCGCGTGTGTCGCGCGCGCAATTAGCCGCAGGCATGCCAGCGGCGAGAAAAACTGCACGCGCCAGAGGTAGAAAAGTGAAACGAGCACGCGCGTGCAAACCGTCACGCGCCTTTCGTGGCGAGGCGCGGATAGCCGATGTCCATCATCCGTGCACGAGTGGATAGAAT
>JAYTML010000072.1:0-4924 GCA_043728655.1 Chthoniobacter sp.
GGTGCAGAAAATCTTCGGGCCGGGCAATGCGTACGTGGTGGAGGCGAAGCGGCAGGCGTTTGGGCAGGTGGCGATCGACCTCCTGCCGGGACCGAGCGAAATCCTCGTGATCGCCGATGCGAGCGCGAACGCGGCGTGGATCGCAGCCGATCTGCTGGCGCAGGCCGAGCACGGGAAGGGAAGCTCGATCCTTTTCGTCACGAACTCCGCGAAGCTGCTCAAGTCTGTGGAGCGCGAGATCGGCGCGCAGCTCGCCACGCTATCGAGGCAGGAGCATCTCGCCGGAGTGCTCGCGGATGACTGCGCGCTGATCCTCGTGAAGACGCTGCGCGAGGCCGTGGCGATCGCGAATGACTTCGCCCCGGAACACGTCTCCGTCGTGACGAAGGAGGACGAAAGGATCGGCGCCCAGCTCCGCACATCGGGCGCGATTTTCCTCGGCGGCTACTCTCCGGTGGCGGCGGGGGATTTCCTCGCAGGTCCCAGCCACACGCTGCCCACCGGCGGCGCGGGCCGCAGCTTTCCCGGCCTGACGGTGGATATGTTTCAGCGGCGCACAAGCATCGTGCAGCTCGATCCGAAGTCCCTCCGCAAGTCGGTGGCGACGATTGCGAAATTCAGCGCCATCGAGGGGCTCGACGCGCACGGTCGCAGCGCGGAGATCCGCTTCGAGTAGCCAGGCGCGGCGCGGGCCGTGCTTTGTGAGGAGCTCATGAAGCTCCTCATTTTCATCGGCGTGAACGTCGGCGGCATGGTCGGCTGGTCGCTCGGCGAGCATGTCGGGATCATGACAGCCGTCGTCGGCGGCGGCGTGGGCAGCGTGTTGGGCGTGTATGCCGGATGGCGCGTCGCGCGCGAATGCCTGGGCTGAAGAACTGCGCCGCTCAGCGCGGCGTGAACATGATGCAGACGGGCGCGCCGACTTCGAGGGTCTGGCCGGTCGGAGTGAGTTTGCCACTGCCGGCGTCGATTTTGAAAACGGCGATCGTGTTGCTGTCCTGGCCGGCGGTGAGGAGCCACTGGCCGGAGGGGTCGAGGCCAAAGCTGCGCGGCACTTTCACCCCGGCAGGTGCGTGCGAGGCGAGCGCAAGCTGGCCGTCGGAGGAGATGGCAAAGACGGCGATGCTGTCGTGGCCGCGGTTCGAGCCGTAGAGGTATTTGCCGTTCGGGTGGACGAAGATTTCAGCGGTGCTGCTCTTGCCGGTGAAATCGGCCGGCAGCGTCGAGACCGTGTGGATCGACGTGAGCGCGCCGGTGGCCGGATCGCGGCGAAACGCGGTGACGGTGCTGAGCATTTCATTGATGACGTAGGCGGTGTCCTGCGTCGGATGGAGCGCGAGATGGCGCGGGCCGGAGCCGGGCGCGACTTTGCCGGTCGCGGTTTCATCCGGCGTGACCACGCCTTTCGTGGCGTCGAATTTGTAACCATGGATTTTGTCCGTCCCGAGGTCGCACGCGTAAACGAACTTTGCGGCCGGATCGACGTAGATGCTGTGGGCGTGCGGACCCTTCTGCCGCGCGGGGTCGGCGCTGGAGCCGGTGTGCTGGTCGAAACTGCCGGCTTCACCGAGGCTGCCGTCGGTCTGGATGGGGAGCACGGCGACTGTTCCGGAGCCGTAGTTGGCGACGAGGACATTCCTGCCCGCGGGATCGACGACGATGTGGCAGGTGCCGTTGCCCTTGGCCGACTGCGTGTTGAGCAGCTTCAAGGCACCGTCTGGCTGGATCGCGAAAGCGCTGGCCTCGCCGGTGGCGCCTTCGGTCGCGGCGTAGAGGAATTTTCCGTTTGGATGAATGGCGAGGAAGCTCGGATTCACCGCCTCCGCCGCGAGTTGGCCTCCGCTGACTTTGCCGCTCTCGAGATCAAGCACGTAGCGGTAGATGCCTTTGCTGCCTTCCTTCTTTGTGTAGGTGCCAACGTAAAATGGGGCCTCTGCGGCAAAGACGGCGTGGCTGGCCATGGCGAGGAGCGATGCGAGAGGGAGGAGCAGTTTCATCCGCTACGTGAGACACGAAACGATGCGAAAGGAACAGGGGAAAAGCGCGGAGCGCGGAGCTCAGATGCCGCCGTTGACGGAGGGCGGATTCTCCGGCGGCGGCTCGGGAGCGGGGCGCTCGGCCGGAAAAATCTGCTGAAGCTTTTCGCGGAGATCGGAGAGCGTGAAAGGTTTTTGCAGGAAACCGGCGAGCCGCTTTCCGGTGAAGCGTGAGATGGCGTCCTGCTCGTTGAATCCGCTCATGAGCAGCACCCGCGCATCGGGGCGCACGTCGATGATTTCCCGGAAGGCCTCCTCGCCGTCCATGTGCGGCATGGTGAGATCGAGGACCACGAGGGAGAATTCGCCGGGTGCCGCGCTGAATTTTTCGACGCCCGTGCGGCCATTGTCTGCGAGCTGTACGGAAAAGCCGAGTGCCTCGAGCATGCGCGCGGTGGTGACCCGCACCGTCTCCTCATCATCGACCACGAGCGCGGTGCCCGATCCTCGCCAGGCGGGCTGCACGGGGGCGGCGGCAGGGGATTCCTCCGCGGGCCCTTCGGCGCAGGGGAGCAGGATCTTGAATGTCGTCCCCCAGCCCTGCTCGCTGAATACCTTGAGCGCCCCTTTGTGCCCGCGGACGATGCCGATCACGGCTGCGAGACCCAGCCCGCGCCCGGTGAATTTCGTCGTGAAAAAAGGCTCGAAAATCCGCGCCTCCACCTCGGGCACCATGCCGCCGCCATTGTCCGCGATTTCGAGGAAGACGTAGTCGCCCTCGGGCAGATCCGGGGCGGAAAAGGTGCCCGCGAGGCAGGCGCGGTCAGCCCGGACGAGGCCGGTGGAGATGCTGATGAAGCCGCTCTTTTCGCCGATCGCCTCGGATGCGTTGATGACGAGATTCATCACCACCTGGCGGAATTGCGTGGCGTCGCCGAGCACCGCCGGCAGGCTGGCGGCCAGATCGAATTTCAGCACCGCATGCTTGCTGATCGAGACTTGGAGGAGGCGCGTGGTGTCCTTGATGAGCGCATTGAGATCGAGGCGCTGGATGACGAAGCGACCCTTGCCCGAGTAGGCGAGCATCTGCCTGCAAAGGTCGGCCGCGCGCGTCGCGGCCGTCTCGATTTGATCGAGGAGGGGCTGCACCGGTGATCCCGCCGGGAGGTCCATTTGCGCGAGGCTGGCATTGCCCAGCACGCCGGTGAGCAGGTTGTTGAAATCGTGCGCGATGCCACCTGCCAGCACCCCCAGGCTTTCGAGCTTCTGCGCCTCCTGGAGTTTGCGATCCAGAGCCTGTCTTTCGACTTCAGTCCTGCGCCGGTCCTCCTCCGCCAGCACGCGTTCGCTGATGTCCTGGACGAGCGAGAGGATCGAGATGCTGCGCCCGCGGGGATCGTGCAGCACCGAATTCTGCCAGGAGCAGTGGACCACGCGGCCGTCCTTGGCGAGGTTTCGGTTGCTTGAGACGCTGCGCTGCGCACTTCCGTCGGTGAGGACCGTGGCCGCGGCGTTGACCTGTTCCGCGTCATCCGGATGGACGAATGGAAACTCGCTGAAGTGCAGGCCAACCACTTCCTCCGCGGTCCATCCGAAGATCTTTTCCGCCTGCCCCGCCCAGCGGGTGACGCGGAAATCCGGTCCCCATTCGATGACCGCGAGCGGCGAGTTCTCCACGTGATAGACAAGCCTGAGCTGCGCCTCCTTGAGCTGCTCTGTCGCGCGCTTCATCTCTGTGATGTCGCGGGCGATGCCGACCAGTCCGATGATGTTTCCGCCTTCACCGCGGAGCGGAAATTTCGACGTCAGGAACCAACCGGTCTCACCGTTCGGTTTCTCAAATGGCTCCTCGCGATTGATGATCGGCTTTCCCGTGTGGATCACGGACATGTCGTCCGCGTGGTAGCGCGCGGCGTGTTCCCTGATGCCGGGAAAATCGAAGACGGTCCGGCCAATGCTCTCCTCGTCGGTGATGCCGAAAATCGCGCGATGGAATTCATTGTGCAGCAGGTAGCGTCCTTCCCGGTCTTTGCAGAAAATGGGATCGGGCACGGCGTCGATGAGTGTGCGGAGGAGAAAGCGCTCGTCGCTCAGCCGTGGTCCGCGGGAGTCCGGGCGGGCCGGCATCGCGGATGCCGGTGTGGACGGGGTCGCGGCGTTCCCGGGATCGGCTTCGGCGAGTGCGAGGAGCGTGCCCCAGACATTGCCGGCGTGATCGAGCAGCGGCAGCGCGCTCGCGGAGCACGTGCCCCCGGCTCCACGCTTGCGGGTATGCGCGAAGCTGCCGCTCCAGCGCCCGTCGCGGGCGACCGCGGCCTGGATCGATGGCCAGAGCGTCGCCGCCTCGTCGCGGACGTGGAGCAGGGCGGGAGTGCGCCCGAGCACTTCCGGACGGGTCCAGCCAAACATCCGCTCCGCGCCCGCATTCCAGTCCTGGATCGCCCCGTCGGGCGATGTGACGATCATCGCGTCGGAGATGTGATTAAACACCAGGGCGCGGCGCAGGAGTGCGTCGAGGCGCTCGGTGTCGGGATCGGCGTGGGGATTTAGCTCGCTCATGCCAGTGATGGGATTCCTTTGCCACATGCCCGGTGCGCTTGGCGAGCGTGGTGAATAGGGCATTCGCGGGCGCTGACCCCGCCGCCGGACTATTCGCGGATCTGGCCGTTGCCGCGCAGGACGTATTTGTACGTCGTCAGCTCCTCGAGCGCCATCGGGCCGCGCGCGTGCAGCTTGTCCGTGCTGATGCCGATTTCCGCGCCAAAGCCAAACTCGCCGCCGTCGGTGAAACGCGTGGACGCGTTCCAATAAACCGTCGCGCTGTCCACCTCGCCGAGGAAGCGCTCGGCGGTCTCCGCGTTTGCGGTGACGATGCCGTCGCTGTGGTGCGAGCCGTTTTCGTCGATGTGCGAAATCGCGTCGTCGAGGCTGTCCACGACGCGCACCGC
>JAYTML010000073.1:0-2343 GCA_043728655.1 Chthoniobacter sp.
CCATCACGATTCCCGCCGGGCTCATCGCCGCGAATCCTGCCGGCGGCGACCGCCTCATCGTCCTCCGCGCCGCCCAGGCCACCATCCCGGCGCGCGCCACGACCGATGTCGCGCTCCCCGCCGCCGCGCTCTCGGCGAAGAATGCAGCCGCCACCGGGCCGTATCGCCTGACCGCGGACACCGAGCCACGGCTCGCCGGTCTGCTGAAGTTTCTGGCCGACAAACCCGACGCGCCAAAGCCGACCTCCCAGCTCGCCGCGCTCGCCCTTCTGGAAAACATCACCTTCCCGCAGTGGCAGCAGTATCTCTTGCCGCTGCGCGCCGGCGAGCCTCCCGACCAGACACACCCCACACCCGCGGAAGTCGCGCAGGCCATCGACGCTCTCGGCATCCTCCGCGCACTCGCGCCGAAGCAGGCCTTCGCCCTCGCCACCGACGCCGAGCTCAAGTTCCGCGCGCTCCGCAATCCGTGGTGCCGCGCAAAGGCCATGCAGCTCTACGGCATCGCGCTCCCCGCCAGCGATGGCGGAGTGCCGCCCGACATCCGCGAACTCCTGCACCTCACCCCCGGCGACAACTGCCCCATCTGCCGCCAGCGCGCGCAAATGCAGGCACCGGCGAGCGAGCTGTAGATCGTTGCGAAAGTGCCGGCGCGCGCGGCCACGAGCGCCAAGCATGCCCGCGCATCATCCCGCTTCCGCCACCTCGAGCGCAGGAGCGCCCGTTCGTCGCGCAGGAGCGCTCGGCTCCGAAGACGCCCCGCACTCCGCAGGAGCCCGGCGGAGCCAAGCGCTCCTGCGCGCCGGACGAAGCGCTCCCGCGCTCGAACCTCCATCCGCCACGCAATCTCGCCAATCGCAACCGCGCGCCCGGTCCTGCGAAGCCACCAAAAACGCGCACGCCCCCCTCTACTTCCGCGCCTCCGGCGTCACTGTCACCTCGACCCGCTTCCCGTCGCGCTCGACGGTCACCTTCACCGCCGTGCCGATCTTCACCGCATCGAGCGCGTACGTGTAGTCGTAGATATTCGCGATCTTCTGGCCGGCGAACTCCACGACGACATCGCCGCCCTTCAGCCCGCCCTTCTCCGCCGGACTTCCCGCGCGCACGCCGCTGAGCTTCACGCCCTTCACCTCGGTCGAGTAATCCGGGATCGACCCGAGATAAGCCCGCAGCGTATCGCGCGAACCCGTGCCCGCATCGCTGCGCTCGACGCGCGCAAAATCCGGCCGCTCCGGCGCGCTCGCGAGATCGAGCACGAGCTGCTGCGCGAATTTCGCGATACGCTCCATGCCCTCGGCGTTCAGCTTGTCGGCAGTGTCCGTGGGGCGGTGGTAGTCCTCGTGCGAACCGGTGAAAAAATTCAGCACCGGCACCTTTCGCGGGTAGATGCTCGTCGTGTCGGTCGGCAGATACGGGTCGTCCTGAAGCGTGAGATTGAATCCCGCCGCGACGTTGCGTTTCTCGATCAGCTTGCGCCACACCTTGCTGCTGCCCACGCCTTGCAGCGTCAGCTTGTTTTCCCGCAGGCGGCCCACCATGTCGAAGTTCACGTAGGCCGCGATCTTCCCAAGCGGAACCGGCGGCTTCTCCGCAAAGGCCGCGCTGCCGAGCAGCCCGATCTCCTCGCCCGACCACAGCGCGAAGATCACGCCGCGCTGAAAAGTCAGCCGTTCCGACGCGCGACGATTCGCGAGCGACGCCGCGATTTCCAGGACGGCCGCCGTCCCGCTGGCATTGTCATCCGCGCCCGGATGCACCTTTCCCTCCTCGCCAGCCCGCGCCATCGAGGAGCCTGCGGCGCTGCTCCCGAGATGATCGTAGTGGGCGCCCACGAGCACATACTCGTCTGTGCCGACCGGCGGGAGGCAGGCCACCACGTTGCGGTCGGCCTTCCGGATGTGCTCCACGCCAGCGGCGAGCTTCACTTTGATCTTCGGGAGGATGAAGCCGCCCTCCGCGTGCGGATTTTCGGAATCCAGCGCCGTCTGGAGTTCCTTCAGGTTCTTGCCGCCCGGCGAAAGCAGCGCGTCCGCCGTCGCGCCGCTGATCGATGCGGCAATGATGCCGCTGCCCGAGTTGCTCCCATCGCCCGTCATCGGCAGCAGTTCCCCCGCGTTCGGCGAGTTTGGCCCGGTCACCACCAGCACCGCCTTCGCACCGCGCTCGCGAGCCATCATCGCCTTGTAGCGCAGGCCGGAATAGCGGTTGAGCTGCGCGCGGCGGGCTGCCTCCACGCCCTCCGGCACGTAGCGCAGGAGCAGGACGATTTTGTCCTTCACGTCGATGCCGTCGTAGCTGTTGTAGCGCGTGTTCTTTCCATCCTCCGGCACGCTCAGGCCG
>JAYTML010000074.1:0-1664 GCA_043728655.1 Chthoniobacter sp.
AGTTTGCGGAGCGGGGTGGGGATGAGGACGGAGGGCATGGGGTGATTTAGGATTTAGGATTTAGGATTTAGGATTTTCCGCCGTCAGGCGGCCGCGGTGTCTTTGCTGTAAACGTGCTCCTCGAATTCGCGGAGGCTGGGCTTGATGAGGCGGAGTTCGCCGCATTTGCCGGCGATGGCTTCCTGGGTCTTGAGGCCGTGGCCGGTGATGCAGAGGACGGCGCTCCCGTCGCGGGGGATTTTTCCCGACTCGATCAGCTTGCGCGTGCAGGCGACGGTGACGCCGCCGGCGGTTTCGGAGAAAATGCCCTCGCACTCTGCGAGCTGGCGGATGCCTTCGACGACTTCGTCATCGGTGCAATCCTCGGCATAGCCGCCGGTCTGTTTCATGGCGTGAATGGCGTAGTAGCCGTCGGCCGGCGTGCCGATGGCGAGCGACTTCACGATCGTGTCGGGCTTTGGCACGGGCTTGACGATGTCGGTGCCGCGCTTCATCGCGTGGGCGATCGGGGCGCATCCGGTGGCCTGCGCGCCATAGACTTTGAATGCCGTGTCCTCGACGAGGCCGAGCCGCGCGAATTCGCCGTAGGCTTTGTGAATCTTGGTCAGCAGCGAGCCGGAGGCCATCGGCGCGACCGTGTGGGTCGGGATGCGCCAGCCGAGCTGCTCGCAGATTTCGTAGCCCATGGACTTTGAGCCCTCGGCGTAATAGGGGCGGAGGTTCACATTCACAAAGCCCCAGCCGTACTTGCCGGCGATCTCGGAGCAGAGCCGGTTCACCTGATCGTAGGCGCCGTGGATGGCGATGACATTCGTGCCATAGACGAGGGAGCCGAGCACTTTGCCCTGCTCGAGGTCGGCGGGGATGAGCACGTAGCTTTTCAGGCCGGCGCTGGCGGCATTGGCGGCCACGGAGTTCGCGAGGTTGCCGGTCGAGGCGCACGCGACGACTTTGAATCCCAGCTCGCAGGCGCGGCTGAGGGCCACGGAGACGACGCGGTCTTTGAACGAGAGGGTGGGGTAGTTGACGGTGTCGTTCTTGACGTAGAGCTCGCGGATGCCGAGCGCCTTTGCGAGCCGGTCGGCTTTCACCAGAGGGGTGAAACCGACCTGCTTGCCGACGGTCGGCTCGCCGTCGATGGGCAGCAGCTCGCGGTAGCGCCACATGGTGTGCGGGCGGGATTCGATGACCTTCCGCGTGAGCACCGGGCGGATGGCGTCGTAGTCGTAGGCCGCTTCGAGCGGGCCGAAGTCGAAGTCGCAGACGTGGATGGCCTGCTTGGGATAAAGGCGGCCGCACTCGCGGCACTTGAGGTTCGAGAAGAAGGGCGATGGTTTGTCCATAAGTCGTGTGGCCTTCCATCGAGGATCGAGTGGCAATAAGGCGCGGATTCGAGGCTGCGACCGTGGAATCTTCGTCTCATCTTTTCCTCCGGCGCTTGCGCGCCTTCGGCTGGATTTGGCACCTGGTCCCCGGTGCTTGCGCACCGAGCGGTTGCCGTGACTTCATTGGGCCAGTCCCTCGGTCACTCTTGATGAAAGTGGGCGGACGGTAGGGAGGTGCGCATGGGGCGTCAAATGGTTTTTCCTCCCGCGCGCATCGCCGGGGATGCCGCACCGGCGGCGCGTGTCGTTTCCCTCCGAATCAACGCACTTGCCACCCCG
>JAYTML010000075.1:0-3233 GCA_043728655.1 Chthoniobacter sp.
GCGGCAGGGAGCGCGTCCCAGAAATGGAGGAAGGCGTTCTTTTCAAAGCCGATATCGACAAACATGGCCTTGAGGCCGTGCTCGATGTTCTTCACGCGGCCTTTGAAGATGCTGCCGACGATATTGCGGTCGGTCTGCCGCTCGATGGAGTATTCCTCGAGGGTGCCGTTTTCAAACAGCGCGACGCGCCGTTCGAGTTTTTCGCAGTTGATGATGAGTTTGTTGCCGGTCTGGCGCGGGGCCAGTCCGATGAGGCGTTTTACGCGTTCGGTCATGGAAATGAGTGTTGGATAAAGTTTAGAGAGCACGGGATTACCTTCCCTCCTGGGTGGAGGGACGGGGGCTGTCGCTTCGGCCGCCGAATATCCGTTGGAGAAATCCTCTGGACGGGGCGGCGGGCTTTGGCGGAGCGGGAGCGGAAAGTTTGCGGTTCTGGACTTTGCCGCGGGCGTCGGGCGCGGCGCGGATGTCGGGTTGGGCGGCGATCTGCTTTTCCTGCTTTTTCTTGCTTGGACCGTCCGTGTGATCGGCGGTTTCCTGGTCGGCCCCGAGCAGCACGGGCACTTCGCTCTTCTTGAAATCGACGAGTTCGATGGGATTGAAACTGCCCACCGCCGGGGCGAGCACGGTCAGGCCCGGATCGTAGCCTTTTTCGAGCGCGAGGCTTTCCTCCATGATCTTCTGAGCGATGGGCGCGGAAACGCCGCCGCCGGATTTCGCGCCCTGGACCATCACGCAGATGGCGAATTTCGGATCGTCGTACGGAGCGAAGGTGATGAACCAGGTGTGGTTGTCCTTCACTTTCTTGCCTTCCGTTTCCCGCCAAAACTGCGCGGTGCCGGTCTTCCCCGCGACGCTGACGCCCTTGATCTGCGCCCGCTTGCCGGTGCCGGAGTCCACGACGCGGCGCATGCCTTCGCGCACGGATTCGATCTGCTGATCGCTGATGCCGACGGCGTGCAAGTCGGCGCGGATGGTCGGTTCCGGCGGTGCGACAAGCGTGCCGTCTTCGTTTTTCACGTCATTGCCCTGCTGGTCGAGGACGCGATGGACGAGGCGGGGGACGTAGGAGGTGCCGCGGTTTGCGATCGTCGCCACGACCATCGCCATCTGGAGCGGCGAGGCCTCGACGGAACCCTGGCCGATGGAGGTATTGGCGGTGTAGCCATTGGACCAGCGGGCCTGCGGCTCGACCCGCTTCAGCCATTCCGGTCCGGGGAGAATGCCGGGGCTTTCCCCCGTCAACGGCACGCCGGTCTTTTTGCCGAGGCCGAGCTGCTCGCCGACGGCGTCGATCTGGTCGATACCGGCGGCATTGCCCCATTGGTAGAAGAAGCAGTTGCAGGAATGCTTGAGCGCATCGGGCAGCGACAGCGAGCCGTGGGAGCCTCCTTTGTCTGCGATCCAGCATTTCATGGCCTTGTTGCCGTAGGTCACGCTGCCGGAGCAGTTGTAGGTGCGCTCGGCGGGGATTCCGGCGCGCAGCCCGGCCAGGGCAGTGACGGTCTTGTAGGTCGAGCCCGGCGCGTAGCCCTGGATGGCGCGGTTGGTGAGCGGATCGGTCTGGTCCTTGTCCAGCACGTCCCAATTCTCGGTCGTGACGCTCGGGATGAAGACGTTGGGGTCGTAGGACGGGACTGAGACCATCGCGAGGATCTCGCCGTTCTTGGGATTGACCACGACCGCCGCGCCGCGTCCGATCCCGGACTGGCGCATGGCGCGCTCCGTGATGTACTGGATGCGCGCGTCGATGGTCAGATAGACGTTGTTACCCGGCTTGGCGGGCTCGTTGCGGACCTCGCCGGTGATGACGCCTTTGACGCTGCGCTGGAGCACGCGCACGCCGGGCGTTCCGCGGATCCATTTGTCGTACTTGGCCTCGACCTGCGATTTCCCCTCCACGTCGGGCTGGTAAAAGGTGTAGTCGCCCACGTCCGGCAGCCGGTCGATGTCATTCGGGGCGCCGACGTAGCCGAGCAGATGCGCGGCGAATGCGCCATAGACATACTCGCGCACCGGCTTGATCGCGATCTCCACGCCGGGAAGGCCGACGTCGTGCTCGGAAAATTTCGCGATGGTCGGGAAGTCGAGCTCCTCCTGGTAGGTGAAAGGGACGAGCGTGTCGTTTCGGAAATGCGTCTGCAGGCGCTCGGAGTTGTAGTCCCTCGCGAGATCGAACTGCTGGAGACGCGAGATCACGCTTTCGTTGACGATCTTGACGATGTCGGGCTCGCGCATTTTTTTCCGCATCTGCCGGATCGTGCCCACATACTCCGTCGTCGGCGGCGGCCCATACTGCTGGCGGTAGCCGCGCACCATGTCGGGGAGGTAAAAATCCACCTCATAGCTGGCGCGGTTGGTCACCAGCGTGATGCCATTGCGATCGCGGATCTCACCGCGCATGGACGGCATGCGGACGGTGACCTCGGACTTGCCGGCGATCTTTTTCCGCCACACCTCCCCCCGCAGCACCTGCTCGTACCACAGCTTCGCCACCAGCAGGCTGAAGGAGCACAGCATCATGAAGCCGATGAAAATCACTCGCCACTCGGCGCTGGGACGGCGGGAAAAACGACGGGCCATATCAGGTGGAACGCTTGGCTTGTCGCACGGGTTGCGGGTCGTAGCCCGAGAGAAAGGCCAGATAGTTCAGCGCGAAGAAGAAAAACGGCGACAGCAGCGCCGCTGCGAGGCCGGCTCCCCCGATGCGCCACCAGACCTCCTGGTTCACGATGAATACGACCGGCTCCTGCCGGAACGTGCGCATGAGATACTCCGCGAGCACGATGACCGAGGTGCATGCGCCGCTGAGCAGGCAGTGGATCTCCCAGCGCCCGCGCTGGAAAAGCGGGCGGAAGCCGTTCATCAGCGCGCCGAGGATCGCGTACATCACGATTGACCAGCCCAGGGCCACCTCCACGCTCCCCTCGCCCGCGAGGTCCACCTGCACATGGAGCGCGTCCCACATCAGTCCGCCGAAAAAGGCGAGCGCGAGCATCCCCGGCACGGGAAAGGCCAGCGCCCCGTAGAACATGATGATGGGCATGAGCAGCACGCGCGCGCCGTATGGCGGCAGCGGGGCGATCAGGTGCTGGGCCACCAGCCCCGCAAACATCGCCGCCAGGATCACAAGAAAAAACCTCATCGCCGTGCGGTCCTCATTTGTTTTTCCCGATGACGACGAAAACGTCCTCGATCGTGGTGAGATCCACCGCCGGGACGATCGTCGCGTG
>JAYTML010000076.1:0-3168 GCA_043728655.1 Chthoniobacter sp.
CTCTACGCGTGGTACTACAACACGCAGGCGTGCCTCATGGTCGGCGGTTCCGCGTGGACGAAGTGGAACCGGCTGTTTCAGGATCAGCTCATCAAGAATCAGAACCCCGACGGAAGCTGGCCACCCGTCGCTGGCAAGTCGCCCGGTGGCGAGATGCAGCGGGCTCCGGACGGGGGCGGTCCGTATTACCGCACGACTCTCTGCATCCTGATGCTCGAGGTTTATTACCGCTATTCGCCGACGATGAAGTGATCGCGGCACTCTCCGAATTCCGGGCGCGGCTGTGAAAACAGCCGCGCCCTTTTTAATGCCGGCGCTTTACGGAAACAGGTTTGACAGCATTGCCAGCGCGCGGATTTTTCGCGATTCATTGCCCCTGCCTTCCATGCGAAATGCCGCCCCCGCAGTTCTTCCCCTCTGCCTGAGCCTGACGCTCGGCGGCTTCGCGCTGGCCCTCGATGCCCCGGACCCGCAGGGAGTCGAGTTTTTCGAACAGAAAATCCGCCCGCTCCTCGCGGACAATTGCTTCAAATGCCACAGCCACGTGGCGGACAAGATCAAGGGCGGGCTGGTGCTCGACTCCCGCGATGGCGCGCTGACCGGCGGCGACACCGGCCCCGCGATCGCGCCCGGCGACCCGGCGAAGAGCCTGCTCATCGAGGCGGTCAGCTACTCGAACGAAGACCTTCAGATGCCGCCGAACAAGGGCAAGACCAGAAAGCTCAGCGACGGGCAGATCGCGCTGCTGACCGAATGGGTGAAAATGGGTGCGCCTTACGGAAAGGAAAGCGGACAGAAAATGGCGACCCGGACAAAGGGCGCCATCTCGGATGAGGACCGGAAGTGGTGGGCCTTTCAGCCCGCCGCCAAAGTCGCGCCGCCCGCCGTGGCCGACGGGGGTTGGGCGGCGAATGAGATCGACCGCTTCGTTTTCCAAAAGCTCGCCGCCAGCGGACTCCAGCCGGCCCCGCCTGCGGAAATCGCGCCGCTCGTCCGGCGCATCTATTTCGACGTCACCGGACTGCCGCCATCCCCGGAGGAGATCGACACCATCTCGCGGGAGTACACCGCCGCTCCTGCGGACCAGCGTGGACCGGTGATCGCGCGGCTCACAGACCGGCTTCTAGCCAGCCCCCGTTACGGCGAGCACTGGGCGCGGCACTGGCTCGACCTCACGCGCTACGCCGAGAGCGACGGCTACCGGATCGACGAATACCGCCCGCACGCCTGGCGCTACCGCGACTACGTCATCGCCTCGCTCAATGCCGACAAGCCCTACGACCGCTTCGTGCAGGAGCAGATCGCGGGAGACGAGCTCTTTCCGGGCGACACCGCGGCGCTCGCCGCCACCGGCTTCCTCCGGCTCGGCATCTACGAATACAACAACCGCGACGTGGACCTCCAGTGGACGGGCATGCTCAACGACATCACGGATGTCACCGCCGACGTCTTCCTCGGCCTCGGCGTGCAGTGCGCCCGCTGCCACGACCACAAATTCGACCCGATCCTGCAAAAGGATTACTTCCGCCTCCAGGCGTTCTTCGCCCCGCTCGCTATGCCAGAGGTCGTACATGCCGCCACCGAGGAGCAGCAGGCGGCCTACGACGCGCAGCTAGCCGTGTGGGAGGAAAAAACCGCCGGCATCCGGGAGCAGATCGCCCAGATCGAGGAGCCTGCCCGCGAGAAGGCGGCCCAGGAGGCGATCAAAAGATTTCCACCTGAAACCCAGGCCATGCTGAACAAGCCCGACGCCGAGCGCACGCCGGCGGAGGCGCAGATCGCCGACCTGGCCTTCCGGCAGGTGACGTACGAGTGGGCGCGGCTTTTCAGCAAGTTGAAAGGCGCGGACAAAGACCGGGTCGCGGCGTTGCAGAAACAGCTCGCGGCTTTCGACGGAGACAAGCCCGCCGAGCTTCCCGTGATCCCATCCGTCACTGATATCGGACCGAAGGCGCCGCCTGTTTTCATTCCGAAAAAGCAAAACCTCGGCGACATCGCGCCCGGCTTTCTCAGCGTGCTCGATGCGCGCCCCGCCGAGATCGAGCCCATCCGCCCAGACTCCACCGGCCGCCGCGCGGCGCTCGCCCGCTGGCTCACCCAGCCGGAGAATCCGCTCACCGCCCGCGTCATCGTGAACCGCGTCTGGCAGTATCATTTCGGGCGCGGCCTCGTCGGCACGTCGAGCGACTTCGGCAAGCTCGGCGACACTCCATCGCACCCCGAACTGCTCGACTGGCTGACCCGCCGATTCGTCGAGGATGGATGGAGCCTGAAAAAGCTGCACCGTCTCATACTCACCTCGGCGACCTACCAGCAGGCGGCGACCAATCCCGCCGCCGAAAACGCGCGGCTAAAGGATCCGGAGAACCGCCTGCTCTGGCGAGCCAACATCCGCCGGCTCGATGCGGAGCAAATTCGCGACGCGATTCTCTCGGTGACCGGCGAACTCAAATTCGCCACCGCCGGCCCGAGCGTCGATCCCGCCGCCCCGCTGCGCTCGGTTTTCACCAAAGTCCTGCGGAACTCCCGCGACCCGCTGCTCGAGGTGTTCGACTCGCCAGACGGCTTTAACGGCATGGCCCAGCGCAACGTCACCACCACTCCCACGCAAAGCCTGCTCCTCCTCAACAGTCCCACCGCTCTCAAGCGCGCGGAGGCTTTCGCGGCACGCCTCCGCCGCGACAGCTCGGCGGACGAGTCGCGGCGCGTGACCGACGCCTACCGCCTCGCGCTCGGCCGCGCTCCGAGCGACGGCGAGCGCCAGGCTGCGCTCGCCTTTCTCGACCGCCAGGCGCAGCTCATCCCCGCACCGTCCGAGGACCGGGAGCCCGCGCCGTTCGTCGCCGAGAAGATGGCTTTCCGCGACGGCCGCGCCGCCGCCCTCACGCCCGGCACCCCGATGGACCGGCTCACCATTCCCGACCAGCCCGCATTCCCCGGCGGCGACTTCACGATCGAGAGTTTCATCGTCATGAAATCCGCCTACACCGACGGCCAGGTGCGCACGATCGCCGCGCAGTGGGATGGAGACAAAGCGCACCCAGGTTGGGCGTTTGGCGTCACCGGCGCACAATCGCGCTACAAGCCGCAGACGCTCGTACTGCTGCTGCGGGGCACCGAACCGTGGAGCGAAAAGGATCCCGTCGAGCCAGTGTTCAGCGGACTCAC
>JAYTML010000077.1:0-9402 GCA_043728655.1 Chthoniobacter sp.
CGCCCCATCGAACAGCAGTTTCGCAGCTACCTTGGCCGCTTGCCCGCATTTCCTCTGCTTCGCCATGGCCAGCAGTTACACCACTTTCCCCACCAAATCATAAACCTGCGTGCCGGTGATCTCGACGTCGATGAACTGGCCGACGGGGGCCGGGGTGGTGAGGAGGATGCGGCCGTCGATGTCGGGGAAATCAGGCATCGGCGGGGAGCAGGGCGAGGATCTTGATGTGGCGGTCGGCGAAGTCGATCCAGTAATGGACGGCGTAGCCGGCGGCGACGCTGATTTCCACGCGGCGTCCGATTCGGTCTTGCTCGTGGTAGTCGGCGTGCTGGTCGGGGGAGGCGCGAAGCTTGCGAAAGTGATCAAGCAGCCGGGTGCGGAGTTTTCCCGGCATGGTATCGAGGGATGCGATGACTTCCAAGTCCACAAGGAGCCGATAGGCCATGGGAGCGGTTATTCCGCGAAGCGCTTTTCCACGTCGTCCAACTCCACCCAGTTCGCAGGATTGGTGTCGTCGATCTTGCGGGCGAGGGTGTCTTTGAAGCTGTCGCTGCCGGCGGTCTGGAGGGAGATGAGGTAGGCGATCAATTCGCGTTGCTCGGCGGACTGGAGATGCGCTGCCTGATCTTTCAACTGTGCCAACGACATGGGGCGAAGTTAGCCGGTGGAGAATGCGCGTCAACGCGGCTATGCGACCACTTTCCCCACCAAGTCATACACCTGCGTGCCGGTGATCTCGACGTCGATGAACTGGCCGACGGGCGCGGGGGACGTGAGGAGGATGCGGCCGTCGATGTCGGGGGCGTCGGCGGTGGCGCGGGCGATGAGGGGCTGGTCGGTGAGGCAGCGGAGGGTGCGGCCGACCTGGGACTCGCTGATCTCGCGGGCGATGCGCTGCTGGAGTTTCATCGCTTTCTTGTAGCGGGCGGCTTTCACCTTTTGCGGGAGCTGGCCTTCCATTTTCGCAGCGCGCGAGCCTTCTTCCTGCGAGTAGCAGAAGACGCCGAGCCGCTCGAAGCGGGTGCGGCGGATGAAGTCGAGGAGGTATTCGAATTCCTCCTCGGTCTCGCCGGGGAAGCCGACGATGAAGGTGGTGCGGATGGCGATGCCGGGGATGCCGGCGCGTATGCGGGCGAGGAGGGTCTCGATATGCTCGGAGGTGGTCTCGCGGCGCATGAGCTGGAGCATGCGGGGATGGATGTGCTGGAGGGGGATGTCGATGTAGCGGCAGACGTGGCGGGAGGCGGCGATGGCGGCGATGAGTTCGTCGCTCCAATGCGCTGGGTGGGTGTAGAGGAGGCGGAGCCAGAATTCGCCGTCGATCTTGTCCAGCTCCTGGATCAAACGGGTGAGCGTGGGGCCGCGGGTGGAGTCCACCTTTTGGGTGGGGCCGGCTTTTTCCTCCCACAGATCCATGCCGAAGTAGGTGGTGTCCTGGGAGATGAGGTTGATCTCTTTCACGCCCTCGGCGACGAGCGCGCGGACTTCGGCGACGACGCTCTCAATGGTGCGGGAGCGGTGCTTTCCGCGCATCTGCGGGATGACGCAGAAGCTGCATGGGTGGTTGCAGCCTTCGGCGATCTTGGTGAAGGCGGTGTGCGCCGGGGTGAGGCGGAAGCGCGGGGTGTCGAAGTCGGGGATGTAAACGGGCTTGCGGGTGACGAGGTTCAGCGGCTCCCAGGCGGCGTTGGTGAGGAGGGAAGGTTGATGGTTGATGGTTGATGGTTGATGGGGGGAGCGCGCGAAGACCTGGTCGATGATGGCGGCGGCGTCGGCGACCTGGTCGAGGCCGATGAAGGCATCGACCTCGGGCATCTCGGTGGCGAGCTGGGTGGAGAAGCGCTGGGCCATGCAGCCGGAGACGATGAGTTTCTGGCCTGCGCGCTTTTTCAATCCGCGCGACTGGTGCGCTTCGAGGATGGCTTCGATGCTCTCCTCTTTCGCGGTGTCGATGAAGGCGCAGGTATTCACGATGAGCACGTCGGCTTCATCGGCGTCGCTGGTGATCTCCATGCCGCGGGCGAGGATGCCGCCGAGCATGAGCTCGGCATCGACCAGATTTTTGGCGCAGCCGAGGGAGATCATGCCGATCTTTTTGGGCTTCGCAGAGGTGGGAGTTGGGAGTTGGGAGATCGGGGCAGACATGGCGAAAGTGGGGCAGTTAGTCAGCCCGAATGGCCTGTGCGTCAACTCCGCCGGAATCCCGACCTCCGATCCCCGCGCCGCGATCTCCGATTACTGGATCGGCACGCCGGGAGCCTGGTAGGCGATGGGGAGGCCGTTCTTTGTGATCTGGACGGCGCCGGGTTCGCGGGCCTCGATGAAGAAGCGGGCGCCGCGGAGCTTGAGCGGGCGGGTGTCGGGATAGACGAAGTCGTCGAAGATGGGCGGCGCCTTGGGGTCGTCCTTGCGGACGGTGATCCACGTTTTTTTCACGGAGGCGACAAGGATTTCATTCATGCCGCTCTGCGGGGCGACGGCGGCGGCGGGGTCGGCGCTCGGGATCGCGACGGGTGTGACGAAGTCGCGGTCGGCGGGGTTGGAGGTCGGGCCGGGTTCGATCACGGCGCGGTCCTCGGCGAGGGTGGGCGAGGCGGGGCGCATCTCCTCCGGGGCGGGAGCGGCTGGGGAGCCATCGAGGGTGAAGGTGGCCGGGGCCCTGAAATCCGCCGGGATGCCGGACAGCGCCGGGGTGGCGAGAGCGGCGGCGGGGGTCGCGGGTACGGGCGGATAAAGGGGATCGGCCACCGCCTGCTGCCGTGCCACGGGACGCTGGGCGGGCACGCTGAAGATGCGCTGGAAATTTGCGTAGATCCAAAAGCCCATGACTCCGCTGGCCAGGACCAGGACGACGACGAGGATCGGCATAACCGACGGGGGCTTGCGGTCGCGGCGGAGCAGGATGATGTCCGAGGGGCGCTCGGGGGCGTTGTTCAGGTACTGGTAGTCGGCAATGCTGATGGGGAGCGTGCTGTCGAGGGCGTTGAGGAAGGGGTCCACATTGACGCCGAGGTAGCGGGCGTAGTTTTTGAGGAAGCCTTTCGCGTAGGCGTTGCTGGGAAAGCTGGCGTAGTCGTCGCTTTCGAGCGCGACGATCTTATCCGGGCGCACCTTGGTGGCGTGCGCCGCCTCATCGATCGTCAAGCCGCGCTTGAGGCGGGCTTGCGAGAGTTTTTTACCTGCGGAGTCGGACATGTCGGAAATGAATCTACTGCGGCTTCATGGATAGCACGAACGGGCGGCGGTTACAGCGCGCGCTTCGGGCAAAGCAATCGGTGAACCGCCCGCCGGTTTTTCACGCGATGGCGTCGAGATCGACGAGGATTTCGCGCGGCTTGGCGCCTTCGCCGGGACCCACGTAGCCGCGGGCTTCGAGGATGTCGAGGATCCGCGCGGCGCGCGTGTATCCGAGGCGGAGGCGGCGCTGAAAAAGCGAGGTGCTCGCCTTTTTCTCCTGCCGCATGACCTCGATGCACTTGTCCACGAGGTCCTCGTCCTCGTCGCTGACTTCCTCCTCCTCGTCGCCGCCGTCGCCGGACTGGAGGCGCTCGTGGATGGAGTTTTCAAATGCCGGCTCGCTCTGCGCGGAGGCGTGCTCGACGACTTTGCGAATCTCCTCGTCGGTGACGAGCACGCCCTGCGCGCGGATCATGCGCGAGGTGCCGGGCGGGCGGTACATCATGTCGCCCTGGCCGAGCAGCCGCTCGGCGCCGTTTTCATCGAGGATGACGCGCGAATCCAGCGCGCTGGCGACCTGGAAGGCGATGCGGCAAGGGACGTTCGCCTTGATGACGCCGGTGATGACGTCGGCGCGCGGGGTCTGCGTGGCGATGATCATGTGGATGCCGGCGGCACGCGCTTTCTGCGTGATGCGGGCGATGGCGCTCTCGACGTCGGCGGGCGCCGTCTGCATGAGGTCGGCGAGCTCGTCCACGATGATGACGATGAAGGGCATGCGATTCGGGATGATGAGGTCTGTGTCGCGGATGTTTTTGACCGTGGTCATTCGCTCGATGCGCTCCTGGCTGGTCAGCGATTCGGGATCGACGGGCTCGGCGACGTTGTCGGCGGTGGCCTCGGCGGGAAAGATGTCCGCTTCCGCTGCAAATGGGGTGTCGAGCGGGAGTTCGACTTCCTTGGCGGCCTCGATGGCGTCGAGCTCGGCCTGGGTTTTCGGCAGTGGGCGCTCGTTGAAGCTGCTGATGTTTCGCACGCCGGTCTTGGCGAAAATGGCGTATCGCTTTTCCATCTCGTCGATGGCCCAGCGGAGGGCGAGGAGCACTTTTTTCGGATCGGTGACGACTGGGACGACGAGGTGCGGGAGCGAGTTGTAGATCTGCATCTCGACGACCTTCGGGTCGATCATGATGAAGCGCAGATCCTCCGGGGTGAAGCGGTACAGGATGGAGGCGATGATCGAGTTGATGCATACGCTTTTGCCCGAGCCGGTGGTGCCGGCGACGAGGCCGTGCGGCATGGCGGCGAGGTCGGCGATGATCGTCTTTCCGTACACGTCCTTGCCGAGGGCGAGCGGGATTTTCGCCTTGGCGTGCATGAAGTCGTCGCTCTCCAGCAGTTCGCGCAGCGTGACCTTTTGCTTTTTGGAATTGGCGATCTCGATGCCGACGGTGTCCTTGCCGGGGATGGGTGCGAGGATATTGATGCGCTCGGCGCAGGTGGCGCGGGCGATGTCGCGCTCGAGGGCGGTGATCTTGTCCACGCGCACGCCTTTCGCGGGGTAAACCTCGTAGCGCGTGATGGTGGGGCCGCGGGTGATGTCGCCGCGCGAAACGCTGATGCCAAACTGCGCGAGGGTCTCGATGACGGTGTCCTGGATGGCGAGGAGTTCGCCGGGGTCGGCGGCCTGGCGGTCGGCGGTGTCGAGGGGGTCGAGGAGGTCAAAGGACGGCAGCTCGTAGTTTTCGCAGGAGACGGAGGTGAGCGGGGCGAATTTGTCCTTCTTCGCCTTCTCGCGCTTGGGGGGCGGCGGGAGTGTGCTGTCGATGATCTGCGGCGCGGGCCGGGGCGCCTCCTCGTCGGCGATGAAGGTGAGGGTCTGCTGCTCGGCGGTCTCGGGCGCGGAATCGGCGGGGAGCGCGGCACCGCGTTTGGTGAGCGTTTTCTCCAGCTTCCGGCGCTCGCGGGCGAGGCGTTCGGCTTCCAGCACGAGGCGCTTTTCCTCGTTCGCATCCGCCATTTTCCTGGCTTCCCACTTTTCGCGCAGACGGGAGGGCAGCGTCATGATCTCGCGCACGGCGGCGATGGGATGGATGCCTGTGAGGAGGACGATGCTGGCGGTGTAGAGCAGGAGGAAAATGATCGGCGCACCGATGGGGCCGAAGAGTTTCCCGACGAGCAGCCTGCCGATCCATTCGCCGACCAAGCCACCCTGGCCTTCGATGTTCAGGCGGGTCATGTCGAGCAGCGGGAAAGGCAGCGCCTGGGCGAGGCATGCGCCGGAGACGACGAAGGCGATGCTCCAGAAGGCGCGCGAGGTGACGCGGCACTCGGGGTTCAGCAGCCTGGCGCTGCCGTAGCCGAGCAGGAGCGCAGCGACGAGGTAGGAGGCCGCGCCGAGAAACGCGTAGCTGGTGCAGGCGATGATGGCGCCGACGCTGCCGATGAAATTCAGCACCGGCCCGCGCGCCGAAGCGATGCTGCTGAGCGGAAACCAGCTCGGCACGTCCGCGGGCGTGTAGGAAATGAGCGCGAGGAAAAGCAGGGTGCCCGAGCCGAGGAGGGCTAGGCTGAGGACTTCGTGGAAAGTTTCGGTAGGTTGGGCTTGGGCGCGCGCCATTGGGCCGACAGTAGCGGGAGCGGGTGGGGTTTCAATACGGGAACGCGGGGGCGGAAAGCTCGAATTCCGACGGCTTGTCTCACCCGGCTGGCGCTCTACGGTCGGCGGCGTGCGACGTGCGATTCTGCTTTTTGTGAAATACCCCGAGCCTGGAAAGGTGAAGACGCGGCTGGCGGCGACGCTGGGCGCGGAGCGGGCGGCGGCGATCTACCGGCGGCTCGTCGCGGCGGTGCTGGCGGAGCTGCCGCGCGAGGATGAGCTGATCGTCGTCTTCGACCCGGCGGAAAGGCGGGCGCAGGTCGCGGATTGGCTGCGCCCGTCGCTGGCCGGGCGGTCAGCGCTTTTCACACCGCAGGCGGAGGGCGATCTCGGGGCGCGGCTGGAGCGGGCTTTTGAAGAGGCTTTCGCGCTCGGCTTCGGGAAGGTCGCGGTCATCGGGAGCGATTGCATCGAGATGACGCCGGCGACTTTCTCCGCGACGTGGGCTGCGCTGGACGCACACGACGCCGTGCTCGGGCCGAGCACGGACGGCGGCTACTACCTGCTCGCGCTCCGGCGCCCGTGCGCCGCGCTTTTCCACGGCATCGCGTGGAGCACGGACGCGGTGCGCTCGCAGACGCTGGCACAGGCGGGCGCGGCGGGACTGGGCGTGCATGAGCTGGCCGCGCTGCCCGACATCGACACCGAGGCCGACTGGCGGCGCGCGGCGGAAAAGTTGATGGTTGATGGTTGAGTGCCGCCGACTGACTCTCGCCCCCGCTTTTTCAAAGCCGCCGCATTTCCGGTCCATCAACAATCAACCCCCACCCATCAACCCTCCCATGACTCCCCCGCTCGTCTTTGAACCGCTTTTCATGGAACGCATCTGGGGCGGGCGGCGGCTGGAGACGCTGCTGGGCAAAAGGCTCCAGCCCGGCGTGCGCATCGGCGAATCGTGGGAGATCGTGGATCGCGAGGACGCGCAGAGCGTGGTGCATGAGGGGCTGTTGCGCGGGCTCACGCTGCACGAACTGTGGACCGGCCAGCGGGAGACGATCTTCGGGCCGGGGCTGCCGGACACGCCGCGCTTTCCGCTGCTTTTCAAAATCCTCGACGCTCAGGACCGCCTCTCCGTGCAGGTGCATCCGCCCGCGTCGGTCGCCCAGCGGCTCGGCGGCGAGCCAAAGACCGAGATGTGGTTCATCCTCGATGCGCTGCTCGACAGCGATCTCTACGCCGGGCTGAAGCGCGACGTCACGCGCGCGGATTTCGAGGCGTCGCTGCACGACGGAACGGTCGCGGAAAAGATCCACAGTTTTCCGATCAAGGCCGGCGACGCCATGTTCATCCCCAGCGGGCGCATCCACGCCATCGGCGCGGGCAATCTCATCGTCGAGGTGCAGCAGAACAGCGACACCACCTATCGCGTCTTTGACTGGAACCGGCGCGGCGCCGACGGCAAGCCGCGCGAGCTGCACGTCGCCGAATCGCTGGAGTCCATCGACTTCGCCGACCCCGAGCCGTGCATCGCCCAGCCGGATGGCGACGTGGTGGTGGAGTGCGAGTTTTTCCGAGTGGAAAAGTGGACGCTCGATCAGCCGCGGATCAGCACCGGCAAAGGCTTTGCCGTCTTCTCGGTCATCGACGGCAGCGTCCGCTGCGGCGGGCGTGAGTTTCCGCGCGGCGCATTCTTTCTCCTCCCCTCCAGTGCCGCCGACCGCGAAATCCAGCCGGTCACACCCGGTGCGAGCGTCCTGCGGACGACGGTGCCTGGGCAGGGGTGAACCGAAAGGCGGGATTGGAAACCACGGATCGCACGGATTTCCAGAGTCTTGGGTAAAGCGTCCCATTCACCGAATCGGTGAGCGCAAAGAGTCGCCGGACGTTTCGGAACTTCTTCCATCCGTGCAATCTGTGGAATCCGTGGTTCTGCCCGCCGCAGTTTCCAGGAAAAAGCGGCGCGGGAAGCGCGTTCCCCTTCCTACGACCGCATGCCGCCGAGCCGCCGGCCGGCGGGCCAGCGCCGCAGCACGCGGGCGCCGTCGATCTTCCAGACATCGTCTTCATTCACGAGGCTGTAGATGCAGGGGATGATGTCGCCATCATCCATGAAAAGGTAGGCCGGGATGATCGCGTGGGCTCCGTCGAACCGCACCTCGCCGAACTCCACCCGCTGCGCGCGGCGCACGCCGGGATAGTCGGTCCGCACGAGGTCGGAGAAGGCCTCGATGTTGAATTTCTCCTGAAAGCTGGCGGACACCTGCCGGTAGGCGCTGGCGTAGTCGTCTTCGCGAAATGCGACGATCTGCTTCCAGACGACGGCGTAGAGCGCATTTGGCGACACGGACTGGCGTCGGCGCTCGGCCTGGCTTTGCAGGATCGCGCCCGCGCCGCAGACGGCGAAAAGTCCGGCGAGGAGGAGGAGTCTGGCAGTGCGGTTCATGGGGCGCGGCCGGGCGCTGGCTCCGCGGCGAGACGGCGCAGGTAGGGGAAAGTGTAGAGGCCGGTGCCGTGGCCGTCCGCCCACGCAGGCTGGAGGGCGTAGCCGCCCACGACCTGCCAGCCAGTCAGGACAAAGCTCTGCGGCGTGTGCGTGACCTGCGGGAGGACGACGTGGCCGAGTACATCCGGCTCGCCGCCGCATGCCGCGCACGGGCACGCGCGGCGCAGCGCGGCGAGCGGGAGATACGACTCGGTGCCGTCGCTCCACGCGACGGCGAGTTCGCCGCCGATCTGCTGGATGAGTGTGGGTGTGAGCCGGCTGGACATGCGTCAGTCCTCATACGATGGGCCGTCCGCCGCCGGTTTCCAAGCCTTCCCGCTTCGCGTCCCGAAAATCGCCGTGCCCACGCGGACCAGCGTCGCACCTTCCTCCACCGCCACGGCGAAATCGCCGCTCATCCCCATCGATAGCCGCGGCAGCGGGACGCGAAACTCCGTCTGCAGCCGATCGCGCAGCTCGCGCAGCGCCACGAAAAACGGGCGCGACGCCTCGGCCTCGGGCGCGAAAGGCGGCAGCGCCATCAGCCCCTCGACCTGCAGCCGCCCGAGCGCCAGCAGCTCCTCCATTTGCGCGCGCACTTTCTCCGGCGAAAAGCCGAACTTGCTCCCCTCGCCCGCCACATTCACCTCCAGCAGCACCCGCGGAAACGCGCCCGCCTCGTCCGCGATCCGGTCCAGCTCGCGCGCCAGTTCCAGGGTGTCGATGCCGTGGAATAGCTCAAAACCCAGCGCGAGCGCGTGGCGGATCTTGTTCTTCTGCAAATGCCCGACCAGATGCCAGCGCGCCCGCCCAGGCAGCAGCGGGATTTTCGCCCTCGCCTCCTGCACGCGGTTTTCGCCAAAGAGCGTCTGCCCCGCGTCCAGCGCCTCATGCAGCGTCTCGGGCGGATGCGTTTTCGAGACCGCCACCAGCTCGATTTCCTCCGGCGACCGGCCCGCCCGCGCGGCGGCGGCGGCGATCTCGGCGCGGACCGCGTCGAGGTTTTCAGCGATAGTGCTCATTTGTAGAAATGATGTCCGTTGACACAAGAATAAGGAAGCCTTACGTGCCTACGGGAAGTCATGTATATCGATACGTTCAAAGTTTTCTGTGATCTCGTGGAAACCGGCAGCTTTTCCAAGGC
>JAYTML010000078.1:0-2376 GCA_043728655.1 Chthoniobacter sp.
TCGCGCTCGCCGTCTGCTCGGCGCTGTTTTCGGCGATTGAGACGGCGCTGTTTTCCCTCCAGCCGTACCACATCGAGCGGCTGAAGGCGCGGCGCGCGGACTTTGCGGCGGCGCTGGCCAGGATGATGGAGAATCCGCGCCGGCTGCTCAGCGTGATCCTGCTCGCGGACGCGCTGGTGAATCTGCCGCTGATCATCCTTTCGCTCTACCTGCTGCGCTACATGGAGGGGCCGGGCGTGCCGTTCTGGGCGGAGGCGCTGCTCATTTTCGCGCTCATCGTCTTTGTCTGCGATCTGCTGCCAAAGCTCGCGGCGCTGGCCGATCCGTACCGCTTTGCGCGCATCGGCGTGCGGGTGCTGCGGGTGCTCACGCCGGTCTTTGACCCGCTCGCGCGGGTGCTGCAGCGGGTGAGTGAAAACATCGCCGACACGGTGACGCCCGCGGCGCTCAAGACCGGGCACATTCTCAGCGAAGACGAGCTGGAGACGCTGGTGGAGCTGAGCGCCGAGGAGGGCGCGCTGCACGAGACGGAGAGCGAGATGATCCAGGAGATCATCAAGCTCGGCGACAAGACGGCGAAGGACTGCATGACGCCGCGCGTGGATGCCTTTGCGGTGCCGGACGACCTGCCGCACGAGGAGCTGATCCGGCTGCTCCGCGAAAAGCGTTTCCGCCGGGTGCCGGTCTATGGCGAGACGCCGGACGACATCGAGGGTGTGCTCGATGTGCGCGCGTTTTTGCTGAACACGGACACGCCCTACACCGAGCAGCTCGGAGCGCCGTCCTTTGTGCCGGAGACGATGAAGGCGATCGATCTGCTGCGCAGCTTTCTCAAGCATCCGCAGGGGCTCGCGATCGTGGTGGATGAGCACGGGGGGACGGAGGGGATCGTGACGCTGGCGGACATCATCGAGGAGATCATCAGCGATGCCGTGCCGCAGGCGGAGCACGGGCTGTATATCGAGAGCGTGGCGGGCGGCGGGCTGATCGTGAACGGCAGCGCGCGGCTCGACGACATCAACGAACTGCTCAGCGTGAAGCTCGAGGAGGAGGGGATCGACACGATCGGCGGGCTGATTTTCAACCGGCTGGGCGCGCTGCCGAAGCCGGGGGCGGAATTGCAGATCGACGGGCTGAAAGTGACGGTGCGGCGGACCTCGCGGAAGCGCGTGGAGGAGGTGCTCATCGAGCCGGAGGCAGTGCCGCTGTCAGGGGAGGGCGACGGGATATGACCTGGATCGCAGTCGCGCTGTGCCTGCTGGTGTCGTTCGTTTTCTCCGGGATCGAGGCGGGGATCCTGTCGGTGAACCGCGTGCGGCTGAGGCACCGAGTGAAGCTGCGGGACCGCTCGGCGCTCCGCCTGAACCGGCTGCTGCACGAGCCCGAGCGGCTGCTCGTGACGGTGCTCGTGGTCACGAACCTGATGAATATTTTCGCGATCACGCTGACCACGCAGGAGGCCGTGGCGCGGTTCGGGGAGCGGGGATACCCCGTGGCATTTGGGGTATTTCTGCCGGTCTATCTCTTCGGGCTGGAGCTGCTGCCGAAGTCGCTTTTCCGCCGCTTCCCCTACCGGGCGCTGGCGGCGCTGACCGGGCCGCTGCGACTCGCCGATCTGCTGCTCTCGCCGATGCACGCGGCGGGCTCGGCGATGTCGCGGATGCTTTTCCGCAGGCGGCCGGCGCCGCAGCGAAAGCTCTTCGTGGCGCGCGAGGATTTCAAATACCTGACGATCGAGAGCGAGCGCTCCGGGACGCTGACGAAGGTGGAGCGGCAGATGATTCACAATGTCGTCGATTTCCGCGCGGTGAAGGCCGGGGACGTGATGACGCCGCTCGCGGGTGTGCGGACGATCGGCGCGCATGCGGACATCGCCGAACTGCTCGCCGCCAGCCGGGAGACGGGGCTGGAGCGCTGGCCGGTGGTGGCGGACGGGGGTGAAATCGCGGGGCTGGTGCAGGTCTTCGACGTGGCGCTCGCCGGGCGGACGCGCGGGCCGCTGGAGTCGTATCAGCGCCGCATCGTGAAGGTCGCCGAGAACGAGCCGGCCTACAGCGTCCTGCGGAAGCTGCGCGCCGCCCGCATCACGCTCGCGGTGGTGAGCGATGCGGCGGGCAGGCAGATCGGCGTCGTCGCGTGGGAGGACCTGATCCGGCGGCTGGTGACGGTCGCGGCGGAGGCCAAGTAGCGGGGCGCGGGCGAGGCGGCGGCGTTCCGGCGGCTGTGCTCCCTTTCAGTACCCGAAACTCCGCATGTCCTCGAAGGGATCCACCTTGAAGCCGCGCGGCCTGAGCGGCGAGGTGGTCGACGGTCGCGCGTTTGGATTTGTCCCATATGGGGTGAGAGGCGAGCGCACGCCGCCGGCCTGCGATGCGG
>JAYTML010000079.1:0-7300 GCA_043728655.1 Chthoniobacter sp.
CCGGCGCGCGCCGCGACCACAGGTGGCTCCAGCAGTAGGTCGCCATTCGGCATCGGAGGCGGACCCGCGGGTTTGCCGCTCGCGACCGTCTTGAGCGAAAAATCCATCTTCGGCTTCTTGCTCACGATGGCTTTCGCGCCGCTGTTTTCCAAAAGTCCGCCGGCAATCCATTGCTTGATGGTGGCGAGTTCCGCGTCGCTGAGCTTCGCGGCCTTCGGCGGCATCTTCGGGTCTTCGAGGTGATTGATGAGCTTCCACAGCAAGCTGCCGTCCACGTCATCGGGCAGCACCACTTTGCCGCTGCCGCCGCCGGCCATCAGCCCGTTGAACGACGACGCATCAAGATCGCCCTTTTTCTTGTCGGGGTTGTGGCAGTTGAGGCAGGAGTTGCGGAAGATGGGCAGGACGTGGTCGTTGTAGTTGACCTTGTCCGGCACCTGGCCGCGCGCGGCGATGGAGGCGGCGAGGAGGGCGGAGAGTGACGCGAGCTTTTTCACCGCGGCTCAGTGGTTGAACATGAACTCCTTGGCATTCAGCAGCGCCCAGAAGATGTCATTGAAAACGGCGGGCTGCTGCTCGGTGACGCCCCACATGGGCTCAAGCTTGCGGAGCTCGTCCTCGGTCGGCTGGCGGCCGAAGCAGCGCAGGTAAAGCTCCTGCGTGATCTCGCGCGGTGTCTTGTTTTCGCCCTGGAGTTTCTTGATGACGCCGCCCGCGGCGATCTTCGTCTCGACTGTGTCGCCATTGATGAAGTGCAGCGCCTGCGAGAGCGTGGGGCCGACTTCCTCGCGGGAGCAGATGAGCTCGCGGGTGGTGCGGCCAAAGGTCGTGAGGAAGTAGTTCGACGTGCGTCCGTCGGCGATCTCGACGGCGTGGGCGCCGGTTGGCAGGCCCTTGTGCTTGTCCTTGGTTTCGGTGACCTGCGAGATGCTGTCGAGGAGGACTTCGGCGCGCATGCGGCGGATGGTTGCGTGGGCAAAGTTGCGCTCGTCGGTGAGGTTCGTCTCGTTCTGGCGGGTGCTCGTCTGGTAGGTGCGCGAGTTGCAGATTTCGCGGACGAATTTCCGCATGTCGTAGTTGTACTCGACGAATTTTTTGCCGAGCGCTTCGAGCAGTTCGGGGTTCGAGGCGGGGTTGGAAACGCGGGCGTCATCGACCGGCTCGACGATCCCGCGGCCCATGAATTGGGCCCATATCAGATTCGCCATGTGCCGCGCGAAGTACGGATTCTCCGGCGCCGAGAGCCACTCGGCGAGGAGGGCGCGGCGGTCCTTGCCCTTGGTGTCCGGTGCGTCGCCGCCGAGGAATTTTGGCGCGACCGTGCGGTTTCCCACGGGGTTTTTCGACTCGCCTTCCCGGCGGTCGAAGATGATTTTTTCGCGGGGATCCTCGCCGGGTTTGCGGCCGACCTGGGTGAAGAAGGCGACGAAGCCGCGGTAGTCGTCCATCGTCCAGCGGTCAAAGGGATGGTTGTGGCACTGGGCGCACTGGATGCGCGTGCCCATGAAGGCCTGCGCGGTGTCCTCGGCGAGCTTCAGCGGATCGGTTTCGAGCTGGTAGTAGTTCGCCGCGGGGTTTTCGAGATTGCTCCCGCTCGCGGAGATGAGCTGGGCGGCGATCTGGTTGATCGGGACGTTCTTTTCGAGCCGGTCGTGGACCCAGTTGTAGTAGTTGAGCGTGGCCTTGTAGCCGCCGTTGTTCTGCTCCGTGCGAATCTGGAGCAGCTCGCTCCATTTCAGCGCCCAGAGGTCGGTGAACTCCTTCCGGCCAAGCAGCTCGTCGATCTTCTTCGCGCGCTTGTCCGGTGCGGCGTCGGCGGTGAATTTCAGCACCTCGTCGCTTGTGGCGAGGACGCCCGTGATGTCGATGTGCGCCCGGCGGAGGAAGGTCTCGTCATTGCAGACCGCGGACGGCGTGATGCGGAGGTCGCGGAGCTTGGCATCGACGAGTGTGTCGATGTAGTTGCGCTCGGCGATTTTCGGCCACTCGAATTTCAGGTTCTTGGGGATGACGATGACCTGCGAGCCGACGGTGAAGGTGGCGAAGCGCGCCATGACAAATGCCTCGCCGCGCTGGCCGGTGGTGATGAGGCCGTCCTTGGAGATTTTTGCCGAGCCTTCATTGCTCGTGAGGAAAAGGGCGAGCGTGGTGACGTCGCGTTGTGTGCCGTCGGAGTAGTGGGCGCGGACGGTGACGCGGTGGTTCTGGCCGGGGCTTTCGAGCACGAGGCGTTTGGGGAGCATCTCGACGCTCGTGCAGGTCGGCTCGTCCGCCGGGTCGTTTGGGGTGCCGGCCTCGATCCAGCGGATCAGGGTCTTCCCGTACTGGCTGTCCTTTTCAAACAGCTTTCCGCCGGTGTGAGGCGCGGCTCCGTCGGCCTTGGTGAGGAGCATGGATTCGTCGGGCAGCGCGAGATTGATGCGGCGTCCGGCGAGCTCGCGGGTGAGGCGGAAGTGATCGCCCTCGGGATCGTAGCCGAAGAGCGAAAGGTGAAAGCCGTCCTGCCCACGCGCCGAGCCGTGGCAGCCGCCCGAGTTGCAGCCGGAGCGGAGGAAGACGGGCATGACATCGCGGCGGAAGGAGATCACGGGATCGGCCTGCACGTCCGCCACCTTGACCGGCACGTTCACGGACTGGCCGGCGTAGGCGACCTTCAGCGAGGTGTCGCCGTCGGCGAGCGGAGCGACGATGCCTTTGGCGATCCGGGCCTTTGCCGGGTCGGCGAATGTGAACTCGGCCTGCGAGGTGACTTCGCGCTGGACGCCGCTCTGCTCGGTGATGCGGACGACGATCGACTGCTCGGCGCGCTTGGTCTTGAGATTCACGTCGCTGGGGAAGACCTCGAGCGTGAAGGGGCCGGCTGGCGGGGCCGACGGTTCACTAAGCACAGCGCCGGGGTCGGCGGTCAGCTCGGCAAGTGCGGACGTGGGAGCGGACGTGAGGAGGGTGACGATGCCCGCGCCGCTGAGGGCGGTGGCAAAGCACGCACCGAGAACCCATTTCAAATGCCGCGAAGCGGGGTTTTTCGACTTCTGATGGCGTGCTTTTGATCTCATTTTTTCTCCTCTTTTACTTCGGCCTTGGCGACCGACGCAGGATCGATGCGCAGGATGCCGCCCTGCGCGAAACTTTGCAGAATGATCTCTCCAGCCTGTGGCACGGCCACCTGGCAGAAGAGGGAGCTATGGCGCGCGACCGGGCTGGCCTTGTCGGCCACGACTTCAAACTTCACCTCCGTGTCGTCCTTGGTGATTTCGCGGTCGGCGGCGGTGCATTTGTTCGGGAGGCCGAGGAGCGTGACCTTCGCTTTTCCCTCAAATGGCGCCTTCTGCTCGAGCTTCACGGTCACTGTCGTCTTGTCGCCCTGGTCCACAAATGTGCGGGTGATTTTCCCGCCGACGAAGGGCGGGATGACCTCCAGGTCGGCGAGCTGCGTGGAAACCCAGACCGGGCCTTTCCCGGCGTCGGTCGAGCCGACGACGGTGATCTTCCATTTCTTGGTCTGCGCGTCGGCGGTCGCGCTGATCGGGACGAGGCCTTCGCTTTCGCCCTCCTTGATCTCGGCGGAGCCCGCGGTGCCGATGCCGGGCGGGGAGTAGAGGAGCGCGAGGTTGATCTTGCCTTTGAACTCGGGCTTCCGCTCGACCGCCACCTTGAGATTCATCGAGCCGCTCTGGGCGATCGGCACCTTTGGCTCGACGAGCCGGATCTTGAAGGGCGCCTCCTCGGTGACGGCGACGGCCAGCTTGTCCGCGACGATGCGGTAGTAGGGCGCGTTGTTGCCGTTCTCGACGATATTGATCGTATGCGTGACCCGGCTTTCGAGCGGCTTGCCGTCGGCGGGCTTCGCGTTCAGGGCGAAAGTGCGGGTCGCCACCGGCGCGTCGCCGGCAGCCTCAAAGACGACCGCGATGGTATCGACATTGCCGAGGACGGTGCCGGCGTTCATCGCCACGCCAGAGGGCAGCTCGGTCGGGGAAAGGGTCACGTCGCCGCCAAAGTTGTCGCGCTTGATCTTCACGAGCGAGGCGTAGCGGTTGCCCTTCGGCACGGAGATCGTCTGCCGGTCCTGGGTGTTCTGCAGCATCTCCGGCAGCCAGACGGCGACCTCGGGTTTCGTCGCCACGAGCTCGATGCGGTAGGTGAAGGTCGGCCCGCCGCGCCCGAGCTGGTCTTTCACGGCGACGGCGTAACTCCCGTCGGCGGGCACTTTCCAGCGCAGGTAGCTGTCGGGTCCGCCGCTGTCGTCGTTCTGAGCGATGCGGTTGCCTTTCTCGTCGTAGATTTCGAGCACGGCATCCAGCGGCGAGCGGAGCCGGCGCGCGAAGACATTCACGTCAAATTCCTCGCCCTTCTTTGCGGCGAACTTGAAAAAATCAACGTCGTCCTTTTCGCCGATGACACCGTTGAATGCGAGAGGCAGGGGCTTGTCGGTCGGGGTCGCTTTGGCGAAAGCGTTGTTCGGCTCGGCTTCGAGGACGTTTGGGAAAGGCGAGACGCGCAGCCAGTTTGGCGACGGAGCGACCTGGCCATTCTGTTCGGGGAAAGCAGGGAAGCGTTCGTCGGGCTGCGCCGGGAGCTTGACCGTGGCCGCGAACGGGCCGGCGGCGTCGCCCACGTAGGTGACATTCAACTGCTCGCCCACCTGTCCGCCCGCGGGATAGACGGCGAGCGGACGCGGAAAGGAGCCGACATGCAGGAGATAGCGGCCCTGGCCGGGTGCCGCGTTCGTGCTGTCCTTGATCGCGACGACATACTTGCCGTCTTCCGGGGCGACAAAGCTGATCACGGGATCCTGCTGAAGCAGGGAGTTGTCGTCGTTTTCCACCATCACGGTGCCGTCGGGTTTGGAAACCGTGAGCATCAGGTCGAGGATCTCTCTCGCCTGGAGCCGCACGCCGACGACTTCCGCCGAGATGCGCTGCCCCTTTTTCGCCTCAATCACGAAACGGTCCACCTCCTCGCCCTGAAGCTGCCCCCAGGCCGTGGAGCCGAGCGCGAGGGGCTGCGGCTCGTCTTTTTTCGCCGGGTCCTTCGGGGCGTCCGCCTCTTTCACGAGCGGATAGGGCGTGACGTAAAAGGTGCGGAGATCGCCGACACCGGTCGCCGTCCAGACGCGGACGGAGTGCTCGCCGAGTTGCGCATCGGGGGCAATTTTGATCTTCGCCTTGAACTTCCCGCCCGCCGCCTCGGAGACGCCGGTGACCTCGATGCCGCGGCTGTAAAAAAGGAGCCCTTTCGCATCTTCGAGCCGGCCGCCCTCGCAGATGACCTCCACTTCCGTCCCCCGCTGGCCGCCTGCCGGAACGATGCGGGCCAGCGTCGGCGACGCGGCCTCCGCGGCGCTGCCACCGAGCAGGATCGCCGCAGCGAAGAGCGCGGAGGCGCAGGAAATGGCCCCCGCCACCTCATTGCGCCCGCCGCGGGCGGCTAAGTGTGCCGTCCCTGTCCGAGCCGGACGCGGCCCGAAGAAGTGTGATGGGCGCACGGTCTTACGCCAGGAGCTCGGACACGACAGTGCCGTTGCGGACGATGTCGATCGGGCGGTTGCCCGGCGCGATCAGCTTCTTTTCCGGCGCGATGCCGAGCTGGTGATAGACAGTGGCGGCCATGTTTTCGACCGTGAGCGGATCCGCATCCGGCTCCGAGCCGGTCGGGTCGGACGTGCCATAGACGCTGCCACGCTTAAATCCGCCGCCGGCGAAGACGATGTTAAAAACGCGCGGCCAATGGTCGCGGCCCGCGTCCTTGTTGATCTTCGGCGTGCGGCCAAACTCGGACGTGACCATGACGATGGTCGAGTCGAGCAGCCCGCGCTGATCGAGATCGTTGATCAGCGCCGCGTAGGCGACGTCGAAAGGCGGCAGCGAGCGCGCGATGCCGTCCTGGATCTTGGCGTGCATGTCCCAGCCGCCATAGGTCATCGAGACGAAACGCACGCCGGCCTCCACAAGGCGGCGCGACATGAGCATGCGCTGTCCGGCCTCATTGCGGCCGTACTTGTTGCGGATGGCCTCTGGCTCGGCGGCGAGATTGAATGCCTCGCGCGCTTCGGACGAAGACACAAGCGCGTAGGCCGCCTGGTAGAAGCTGTCCATCGCGTCGAGCGAGTCACTTTTCTCCATCGTGCGGAAATGCTCATCGACCGTGGAGAGGATGTTGCGGCGGCGGTCAAAGCGCTCGGGGGTGATGCCGTTGCGCATGTTCAGGTCGCGCACGGCGAAACCGGCATTCGAGGGGTCGCCGCCGAGGCTGAAGGGACCGTGCGCCGTCGAGAGGTAGCCGCTGCCGGCGAATTCATTCGGCATGTTCGGCACGCAGACGTAGGGGGGCAGGTTGTTGCGCGAGCCCAGCTCGTGCGAGACCACCGAGCCCATCGAGGGAAACTGGAGCGCCGGCGACGGACGGTAGCCGGTGAACATATTGTGCGTGCCGCGCTCGTGCGCCGCTTCGCCGTGGGTCATCGAACGGACGACCGTGATCTTGTCGGCGATCTTCGCCGTCTCCTTGAGATGCTCGGAGAAGCGGACGCCATCGAGCTTCGTGTCGATCGAACCCAGCGGGCCGCGGTATTCGATCGGCGCGTACGGTTTCGGGTCAAAGGTCTCCTGCGCCGACCAGCCGCCGGGCATGAAGATGTGAATGAGCGACTTCGCCACCTGCGGCGGGGAGACGATGCCCGGCGTCGAGGTCTGTGCGGCTTGCAGCTTGAAAAAATCGCCGAGCGTGAGGCCGAGCCCGCCGACGAGGCCGGCGTAGAGGAACTCGCGGCGTGACGGCTTGCGGAAGTGCGCGGGATCGTCGAACCAGGTAACGGGTTTGATATCGCTCATAATGTTCTGTGTGTTGAGTTTCTACTAGGGAGGGAAGCAGCGCTCGCACCCTACGGTGACGAAGCCCGAAATCAAACCCGTTCAATGCCGGGAGGAGTTTGTCCTTTCCGGCAAAAGTCACGGGCTGCCCTCGGGTGCTGTCTCGCCATTTTAGACCGGAGGCGAATTGCTTCCTTAGAGGTTTTTCCGGCAATCTTTCGCGCGGGCCACAGGGAAATGTTTCCAGGAAACGGGGCGCCGCTGGCACGCATGCTGCATTTGTAAATCCCGCGAGCCAGGAACTCACCTACCTAATACTAGAACTTGAGTCCGCTTCCTCGGCCTCCGCAGCGCGATCAGCAATGATCGCGCTTTTTTTCCCAAAGACCGAGCACGGCCGCCCCGCGCGGCAATCGCACAGACCTCGCGCTGTCAGTCCCGCGGATACCGGGGCGCTTCCGCCGATGTGGCACTCACGCTGCTAGTAT
>JAYTML010000080.1:0-3195 GCA_043728655.1 Chthoniobacter sp.
TTCGGGGTTCGTATTCATGGGGATCGGGGGCGGGAAGCGGCCGGCTAAGAATGGCCGGTGCGCTCATCCTTTTCCACCCAAACCTCCCCGTCCGCCAGAGGAAGATTGCGTGGGAGAGAAAGAGGAAGAGGCGGAAACAGGCCGCTAAATCTTCTTCACATCCTGTGCCTTGAGGATGCCCTTGTCACCGACTTCGATGAGGAAAAAGAACCGCTGCCCCCGCTCGATGTTCACGCTGTTGAACTGCGGCGGCACGAGGATCGGCAGCAGATCTGCGCCGACTTCGATCGAGAAAAGCCGCCCGTTCACCGGCGAAAACTCCAGCGACTTCGAGACCGTGCCGTCGAGTTTATAGACGTTGCCCCGGAGGCTGGATGAGTTTTCCAGGTAATCCGCCACCGGCAGCGAGGTCTTCGTCCGGTAGGGATCGCTCGCCTTTCCGAAAAGAAAATAGCCGCCCCCGAGCGCGGCGAGGAGGATTCCTGCGGCGATGGCGATCCAGACGGGATGCGCGGAGGAGCTAGCGCGGCGAGCCATGGGCGGAAAGGCGGAAGGTGGAGGGCGGAAAGCGAAAGAAAAGAGGTGGCCGCATGAGTGGGCGGACGATAGGCGGCGGGGCAGCGGGTGTCATGCGCCTTTGCTGAGCTGCCGGCTTCATTTGATCAGCCCCCAGTGGGACGCGAAGGGCCAGTAAACGAACATCCCGCGCCCGACGATATTCTGCTGCGGCACGGTCCCCCAGTCGCGGCTGTCCGAGCTGTGAAAGCTGTTGTCCCCCATCGCCCAGTAGCGCCGCTCCGGCAGCGTCACGGTCGCGTCCGGCGTGCTGAGAAACTCCATCGGCCGCCTCCGCACCAAGCCATCGGGGGAGACGTTCTCCGCCTCATTGGAATAGCCTCGGTAGTCGCCCTGCGCCGACATCACGCGCCCGACGCCAGCGCCTTCCGCGCGCTTTCCGTTGATGAACAATTCCGGCGGCGCCACGCGCAACTCATCGCCCGGCGTGCCCACCAGCCGCTTGATGTAAAACTGCGAGGGCTGCCGCGGCGGCGGGCCGGGATTGCCCATCTTCGGGATGTCCTGCGTGTTGAAAACGAAAACCTCCCCGCGGCGCGGCGTGCGGAAGTGGTAGGTGAACTTGTCCACAAAGACGTGGTCGCCAGTCTCCACGTAGCCACGCGCCACGGGCTCGCCCTTTTTCACCATCTTGCCCACGTAGAGTTTGAATCCGTCCTCCAGCGTCTTCTTCGGCGCGTGGATGGAGTATTTCTGGACCGGCCCCTGCACCGCCCGCAACCCGTCGGGCGTCTCCGTGACCGGGACCACCACGACCTCCGTGTAGGTGAAGAAAAAATACCGCGACACCTCGTCCATCGCGGCGATCCCGCCATCCTCCTTCGCGACCGTATTCACCCAGCCACGGCCGCGCACCCCGGTCTGCAAAAGCTGCATTACAAAATTCGGCGGCTCCTCAGCCGTCGTGTGGCCGATGATTCCGTTCAGCGTGGGCTGCATCGATCCCGTGGGGATGGTGAACGGCTGGAGAAAATAGGTGCGCACCCCCAGAGCCACGACGATCGCGACCAGGAAAACCTCGCAGTTTTCCCGCCAGCCCGCGTCGTGGACCGGCGGGAGATACTTCCCACACATGGTGTCCAGGCTCTTTGCCGTGCTCTCGATCCGCTCCTCGCCACCGTCCTTCACCGCGGCCTCGAGCTCCGCGATCGCCGCCTCAAAATCCGTGATCTGCTCCGCCTTCCACAGGTCCCGCTTGTAGGCCAGCAGCTTGCGCGCGTCCTTTACAAACTGGCGGCCTTGTTTGACGTGCTTCGAGGCGAAAAAGGAAAACATGGGCGAGCGGGAGAGCGCGCATCCAATCCGAAAACAGGGGCAAAGAAAGCGAATTCTGCCTCGCTTCCGGCTTGCACCACACGCAGCCGTCGAGTGAAACGGGGGGCGTCCCACCTGATGATGCCCCCCGAGTCTCCACGACGCTCCGAGCATGATTACCTGCCCATCGTTCCTCCGACGGCTCTCCCCGCCTTTCGGCCCACCGCCCTCTCCGGCGGGACGCAGCGCCGCCGCGGCACGGTGCGGATGTGGGATGACGACAAAGGCTTTGGCTTCATCGAGCCCGACACCGGTGGCGCGGATGTCTTCCTTCACATCAAATTCCTCGCCAACCGCGCCGTCCGCCCCGTGGTCGGCGCGACGGTGACCTACCGCTGCGGAGTGGACGACCACCAGCGCCCCCAGGCACTCGAAGCGCTGCTCGAAAAAGGCGCGGGCGTGGCGGCGGGTGCGGCGTTTCAGCCAGTGTCGCCGAAAGGGCGGACGCCCTCCGCTTCCCCGCGCCGCCTTGGTAGAAAAACGGCCTCGTTCTGGTCAAATTCGGGAGTTCTGTCCGGAGCATGGGCCGGTGTTTTCCTTGCTGCCATTTGGCTCGCCGCGTCGCACGGCCCCGTCCCGGACTGGGTGCCGATCCACTATCTCGTCGCGAGCAGCATCACGTTCGCGGCGTACGCGTGGGATAAGATGAGCGCCGAACACGGCGAGCGCCGCACGCGCGAGTCCACGCTGCACTTCCTCGAAATCTCGGGCGGCTGGCCCGGCGCGTTGCTCGCCCAGCACTGGCTCCGCCACAAAAACCGCAAGCTCTCCTACCAGATCATCTTCTGGCTCATCGCGCTCTCCCATGTCGGCGGATGGATATGGCTGGCGCTGGGCCGTCCCGGCCTCTAAGCGCTGCGCGAAAGGCGGCTGCCAAAAAACACGCCGTCACCCTGAGCGCAGTTCCGGGAATCTGCGACCGGAACGGAGCGAAGGATCGCGTTCTTTACCACTCGCCCCCGCTCAGCGCGCGTCCAGCGTCCGCTCGTCCGCCGGCTTCGGCGCCGGCTTCGGCGTCGCATAGTCTTGGTACATCCGGCGGTCCGCGCCCTCCTGCGGCTTCACCCAGCCTTCATTGAAAAAGGCCCGGTCTTCATTGTCCTTCGCGCACCCGCAGAGGATCAGCGCCAGACCGAGTGCAGCGAGCGCGCGCATCAGTTCGTCTTCAGTACCGCGATGAAGGCTTCCTGCGGAATGTTCACCCGGCCGATGGATTTCATCCGCTTCTTCCCTTCCTTCTGCTTTTCCAAAAGCTTCCGCTTCCGGCTGATGTCGCCGCCGTAGCATTTCGCAGTCACGTCCTTG
>JAYTML010000081.1:0-3292 GCA_043728655.1 Chthoniobacter sp.
GCCTGCTCCTTGATGGGTGAAAAACCCGCCGCGCCCGCCTTTTGCCATTCGAGCTGCGCGCCTTCCTTCGTCAGCCGCACCCGCAGGCGTGCCGGCTCCGCCGTGGCGGCATCCGCTCGCTCGGCGACAGTTTGCAACCATTCGCGCCACTCCTCGACGCGCTGCTCCCTCTCCCACGACGCCGTCAGCGCCTCCACCTCCGCCCAATCCGTCGCCTCGAGAAAAGTGGGCGGGCAAGGCATTTGATTCCGCCGCAGATACGCCGCGATGTAGAGCCACGCCTCCCACGGCGTCCGCGGCTCCGCAGGCCAGAGCTGCACCCGGTTGTAACCCCGTGCGACGCGCACCTGCGTGACCGGCTCCAGCAGGCTCTCCTCGACGAGACCCGCCCGGTGCCACTGGAAAAATTCGTCCACCCGCGCCGCCGCGCTCGTTTCAGCGGCGCTCAGTCGTCGCCCGAGGCGGTCGGCAAACAAGTCTGAGACTCGCTCATCCTGGCTTCGGTTCGGATTTGCACGAGGCGCGGCGTCCGGCGGCGTGGCCTCGGCCTCCGGGGCTGTTCCGTCCTCCTCAGCCAGCGCCTGAAAAGCAGCCGCGCAGCAGTGCTTGCAGTCGAAGCCGACCGGACACGAGCACTCCCCGTCCCACTCGCCGTCCGTGAACCGCAGCTTCACGCGGTAAGGGAGCGTGCCGGTCACCTCCGCGCGAATGCCGACTCCCCGCTTGTACGGTTCGAGATCTTTCACCCGTTCCCGCTCAAAGTACTCCAAGCCGCGCTTGCGGGCGCCTTTGTCGAGCAAGTCGATGTATTCCTCTAGCGCGGCGAGTTGAGCTTCGGTGAAGTTTTTCAAAGGAGAGAAAAATGGAGCGCGGAGCGTCCGCCGAATCGCGCCCCGGCACAAGCGGCAACAAGCGCCCGCCAATAACGCTCAGGCCGCGCCACGGGAAAACGTCGCCGTCATTTTCTCCACGAAATGGAAAGGCGTGGGCAGTGAGGGGATCGAACCCCCGACCAACTCGGTGTAAACGAGCCGCTCTACCGCTGAGCTAACTGCCCTTTTCGCTGATTAACAGATACTTGCGACTATTTACCAACCACTCAGAATTGCCGTTGGATACTGATTTTGTATACCGTAGGGTGCGGTCGCATGAAGACGACGCCTGCCCAACGGGGCACTTTTGAAAAGGTTGGAGAGTGCTTTTACCGATATTCATCGACCGGCACCTACTACGCCGTGCTCCGGCATCGCGGCAAGTTGATTCGGAAGAGCCTCGCAACGCCCGACCGTCCTCTTGCGAAGCGGCGGCTGGCCGATTTCCGGCGCTCTATTGAAAAGGTGGACCCAAAAGCCGGTCGGGTCACGGTCGCGGAGCTGGCCGACCGCTACCGGGAAACCCAGCGGCACCTGGCCCCGAAGACGCAGAAGAAAAAGGACACGATCACGGCGCGCATCAAAGCGGAATGGCCGGAAGGGGCGGATACCTACGTCCGCGACGTGCGCGAGTCGCAAATCGGCATCTGGCTCGGCCTGCAAAAACCACGCATGGGCAAGTCTGCCTTCAATGATTACGTGGAGCACATCCGGGCGGTGTTCCGTCTCGCCGTGGCTGACAAGATCATCGCCGACTCCCCTGCTGCCGCGCTCAAGCAGATGAAACGCGACAAGCCGATCCGCGAGACTCCGTCTTGGGAGCAATTCCAAGCCATCGTCGAGAGCATCCGCAACCAGCGTCTCCACGCGGAGTGTGAGGACAGCGCCGATTTCGTGGAATTCCTCGGGCTGGCCGGACTCGGCAATGCCGAAGCGGCGAGTTTGACCTGGGGCGATGTGGATTGGGCGAAGGGAAAAATCCGCGTCTATCGGCACAAGACGGACGAAGGTTTCGTCATTCCGATTTATCCCCAGCTCCGCCCACTGCTGGAACGGCTGCGCCGAGATCGCACGCCCGCGCCCGATGAAAACGTGTTCAAGATCATCAGCGCAAAAAAGAGTCTCGCGGCGGCGTGTCAGCGTCTCGGGTTCGCCCATTTCTCGCACCGGGCCTTTCGGCGAATGTTCATCAGCCGCGCTTTGGAGAAGGGTATCGACGTGCAAGTCATCGCCTCTTGGCAAGGACACCGCGACGGCGGAAAGCTGATTCTTCAAACTTACAGCCATGTGCGGCAGGTCCATGCCGATGAAATGGCGAAGCGCCTTTGAGCACTGAATGAAAAAGCGGCAGCAAAGTTCCGGGTGGTCCGTCCAAGCCAGGGCGATGCTCGCCAATATCGACGGCCAGCAAGACCCGGAAACCGCCGCTGCGGAAGCGGAGATACCCGATTGGCTTCGGAAACTGCGGGAGATTTCTACGGAAACGGCATGGGCGGCCTTACCCATGAACCGGTCATGGAGTGAAGCGAAGCGGCTTGGCTGCACCGTGGGCCGGGAATTCGTGATGCGGAATTGGTTCCTTGAGCAATTTGAGAACGGCCCCAGCCCTCAAATAGAAACTCTCGTTCGTGATGCGGCGCGGGATTTGGAGCCAGACCTCGGAGCGGGGATTGCCGATGACATGATTCAGCAGCTTCAAATGATTCCACGCGACGACAAGGAACGAAACTCGGCGTTGGCGCGGATTCTCGCTTTGGCGTTCTCCGCATCGGTGAACGAAAGCGCAGACTTCTTTGACGGTTTTTCAGCCGCCGTGCGAAAGCGGGCCGATGATGACGAGGTGTGGGCGTCCATCTGTTTGCGCGCTTCCATTTACGCGGTCCTTGAAAACAACTGGCAGGTGATCCCGGATCAAAAACCGCTGCCCGCGCTGTGCGACTTCATCCTGCGGCGCATCCCGGCCAGGATCGAGCGCAGGGTTCGGCGCGATGAAATGGTGCGGCGGGCTTTTGGTGAGAACGTGCGCAAGGTCTGCAACATGGTCGGATTGCCAACCGGCAAGACCGGCAGGCCGCGCAAAAACTCGGTGTAGGAGGCGGTCGGCCAGTCCGTGTTTTTAGCCCTGGCTGCGACGGAGCATCGTGGCCATGAAACCACTCAATATATTCGCCGACTCCTCCGGGAGAATGGCGCTGACTCGGTATGAAGTTGCACAGGCGTTGGGCATCAGCGCTTCGCAAATTGACAAGCTAACCAAGCGCGGGCTGCTGCGGCCATCGCGGGCCACGAGACGCCCGCTCTACCCGGTGCAGGAGATTCTTCGCTTCCTGCGAGACACCACCGCGCAGCTTGAACCCGAGGCGGACGGCGTCGCAGGCGCGTAAGCGCCGCGATGCCGTCGCCGTGGGTTTATTCGAGGC
>JAYTML010000082.1:0-10581 GCA_043728655.1 Chthoniobacter sp.
CGGAAGCAGACTCTCGCCATCCAGATCGGCGGCCGGCGCTCCCCCGGCGGCGGCGACGAATGTGGGATAGAGATCCACGTTGACGATCGGCACGGCGCATTCCGAGCCGGGTGCGATGACGCCGGGCCAGCGCGCGAGGAAGGGCTCCCGGATGCCGCCTTCGTAGTACCCGCCCTTCGCACCCCGCAACGGCTCGTTCAGCGAGGGATGGGTGCCGCCATTGTCGCTGGTGAAAATGACGAGCGTGTTCTGTTCGAGACCGAGTTCGGCGAGTTTCGCGAGCAGCATGCCCACGGCCGCGTCCATGTCGGCGATGCAGGCGGCAAAGACGGGCTGCACATGCGGCTCCGCGGCGCGTTCCGCCTTGGCCTTGAATTTTGCCAGGGTCGCGGCGCGCGCTTCGAGCCGGGTATGCACGGCGTGATGGGAGACAAAGGCGAAGAATGGCTGATGGCGATTGGTCTCGATGAACTCCATCGCCGCGCGCGTGATGGAAAAGAGCTTTTTCGGATCCTCCCCGCCCGCGCCTTTGCGCGGCGGGCTGCCCACGGAAGCCTCCTCGTCTTCCTCAGCCTCCGCGCGGTCGCCGCCCGGCGGCACCAGTCCCGGCGGACTCACGTCGAAACCCTGCTGGCGCGGGCCGGTGCCTTTTGCGCTGGCACCGAGATGCCACTTGCCGAAGTGCCCCGTCGCGTAGCCTTGCGCCTTGAGCGCCTCAGCCACGGTCACAAATCCCGGCCGGAGCTGCTGCGTATTCGGCACGGGCACGAGGCGAAACTTCGCCTTCGGCCCGCGGTCGGTTTCACCCACCGCATAGACGCCATGCCGCGGCGTGTATTTTCCCGAGAGCAGGCACGCGCGACTCGGCGCGCAGTTCCCCGCCGCGGCGTAGGCGTGGGTGAAAGTCATGCTCTGCGTTTTGAGGCGATCGAGATTCGGAGTCTCGATGAACCCGCCGTCGTTGTTCCACCCGACATCCTTCCAGCCGAGATCGTCGGCGAAGATGAGCACGACGTTTGGCCGGTCCGCAGCGGCGCAGATCGAACCAACGAGAGAGGCGATGAGGCAGATGAGTTTGACGGGGGGCATGTGGTGTAGGGGAAGCAGCAACTTGAGAAACAACCCGGAGTAAGCAAGGCGGGCGTCTTTCATCGGGCGCCCGGCCCGAGGAATAGCACGACAGTGGTGCGCGGGCCGACTTTCAGCGGAGCGTCGAGCCTGACCGGCTTCCTCGTGACGAGATCGGGCGCAGCCGTGACGCCGCGCGGCGGAGCGAGATCAAAGGTTTTGTCCTTCGTCGTGTTCATGGCGATGAGGTAGGGGCCGAAGCGGAGCTGATAGAAGTCGGCCCGGCCCGCGTAGGGGTTGTCTTTGAGGGCATCGAACGGCACGTCGGCGGGGAGTTTCGGGACGGGGAGTTCCTCGCCGGTGTGCGCGGATTCGAGCTTGCCGGGGTAGCGGTGCCCGCCATTGCCAAAGCCGAAGTTTGTCCAGTTCGGCCGCTTCCAAGTCTGGCCACCCGGCTCAAATTTTACGTCCTCATACACCACGGCGACCTGCTGGTAGCGCGGCGTGAGATAGTGCGCGCGGGCGAGGCCATTGATGCCGATGCGCGACCGCCAGTAGAGCGAGACGTAGAGAATCTCCGCCCCCTTTTTTATCGCGACGACTCCGTTTTCCTCATCGGCGAAAACGGTGTCCGGCTGATCCCACGACATCGGCAGCCGCTGGGCGCTGGCGGGCTGAGCGCGGATCGTCTCGTAGTCGTCCGGCACGCTGAGCAGACCGAAGACGGCGCGCAGCCGCTTGTCGCCGACGAGCTCGGCGATCGACGCGAAAAACTGATTGTCCGCGAACATCTGCTGCGCGGCACCGACGGCGGCTGGATCGAGCGTGACCGCTGCGGCGTAGATCGCAGTCTCGTCGAGGCCCGCGCGCTGCGCGTAGGCGACCGGGCCGGGAAAATGCGAGTCGCGCCAGCCGATGCCCGTCTCCAGCCGCATGGCGCGGTGGCCTTCCTCGTCCTGCATCGGGTAGCGGAAGAACATCCGCGCGCGTTGCAGCTTCACGATCTGCGCCCTGATCTTCGGATCGCCCGCCTGCCCCGGCGCGCGCGTCGCGTCATAGGCATCCACCATCTGCCCGAGGATCTCGCCATAGCCGCCCACATAGCCCAGCTCGCGGGAGAGCCCCTTGTCGGTGATCTGGAAATAGCTCGCGCCCCACGGTTTTTCCGAGCCGCTGGCCGTGTCCGAGCCCAGCCAAGGCGCGAGGCCGAGCGCTTCATAGAGGTAGCGCTTCGCCTGCGCCTCGGGCCATGCTTTCGCGGGATCGATGGCAGCCACGCCGCGATTCGAGCGGTAGATGTTCGTGTCCGCAAATAGCGTCTGATTCGTGATCGAGCGCCGGTGCATTCGCAGCCAGTCGCGGCTCGCGCAAAACATTTCCGACCACGCCGCGCGCCGCGTCCTGCCGCCGTCGAGCTTGGCATCGAGCGCCGGCGCGATCGGCTGTGCGAGCAGGCGCACCGCATCCGCGATCGGGCCGAGGCCGAACCAGCCCGTATTCCACGTCGCCGGATCGTCCCACACTGCGGGCGCGTCTGTCTGCCATGCACGGAAGCGCTCGTCCGCGCACGCGATCACCTGCTCGACAGCCTTCGGATTTTGAAAGGCGGTCGTCCACTTGAGGAAATACGCCTTCGCCAGGAGTTGCGCCTGCATCTGATTCACGGGCCGCTTCGACTTGAGCAGCCCGTCGAGCGTCGAGTTCACGCGCTGTTTCACCGCGGCGAGCACCTCCTCGCCCGGCTGCGTGCGCACAGTCTCCTTTGGAGCCGCGCCCTGCACCTCATTGTCCGCCGGCACGAAGCATCCGTCCGTGTGAGTCGCCAGCCGGTAGATCGCTCGGGAAGGCCCGGTCATAGGCTTTTGATATTCGTCGAAATTTTTGCCGTAGCCCCAGATCGGCCCATTGCTGCGGATCTCCAGTTTCACCTCCGTCTTCCCCGCGGTGAGCGCGCGCGGCAGCGGCGTGGTGGCGTAGTAAAAACGGCCGTTGTAACGCGGGTCGTCGTCGGCCAGCGCGAGGATGTCGATGTCGCCGAGGTGCCGGTAGCCGACCTGCTTTCCCTCGCAGAAAAGGATGAGCAGATTCTTGTTCACCTCGTCGCCCCAGAACCGCGCGGTGAGATAGTTCGGCTGCGCGGGGTCCACCTTCATCGTGAAGCTCACGCGCCCGCCTTCCCACGGCTGCGCGCCGCCCGGCAGAAGCCGCCGCGCCATCTGCCCGAGCCCGCCGCGCACCACGTCGCTCTTGTCCGCCACGAGCTGATGCCTCGCCTCCGCTGCGGCATCCCCGAGCAGGAGATCATCGAGCAGCGGCGTCGCCGCGAGGCCCGCGAAGCGGAAAAGGACAAGCAGGAACAGCGTCCCGATAAAGCGTGGTGGCGTCATTTGGCGGTGATGGAAAAGGTGCGCGCGACCGGATCCGCAGTCTGGAGCTTTGGCTCGATCGAGCGGCCCCACTGCCATGCGACGACTGTGACTTTGACCGGAAATATCGCGCGCGGCGGAATGCGCGTGAGGAGGAGAGTAGCGCCGTCCGCGGCGATTTCCGCCGGGCCTTCACGGACGTAGAAGCGGACTCGGGCGTCTGGGACGCTGGAGTTGGCGTGCAGCGGAATCGGCGTGTTGTTTCCGGCGCGCTGATCGGGGATTTTCGGGAATGTGATCGCCTGCGGAATGCCCTCCGCATTGCGCAGCGGGAAACGCAGGAGGGCCTGCTGCACGGCTCGCTTGAACTCCGCGTCGCCGGGATGCTCGGCCATGAGCCAGATTTCGGGGCCGCGCTTGGGATTGTCGAAACCAAGCCGGTCGAAGCGCAGCGCGAACGTATCAGCGGCGAGCTTTTCCACCGGGCCGCAGATGCGGCGGATGACGACGGGACCGCCGCCGGCCGCGTGGTCGATGGGCGAGCCCGCGGGGCGCGCGGCCCAGCGCACCGGGCGCCCCTCCGGCACGCGGTCGAGGAAGGTGCCGGTGAGTTTGAAAGTCAGGCCGTCGCCCTCCGGCAGAAACTTGAGCGTGACCTGCTGATGCGCCTTCGGGTCCTGCTCCACCACAGCGCCGGCCTGCACGTAGCCGAGGAGCTGCGGCCTCTTGCCGGCGTAGGCCGCCTGCATCCGCTCGGTGGCGCGGGCGTGCTGCTCGTCGAAGCACCAGTACGTTTCGCCAGCGTCGCCCGTGAACTGCCCGACCGGTGCGGCGGGTGCGCGCGGCGGTTTGTCCATGCGCCAGCGGTCGATGAGCCAGCCCTGCTTCGCGGCGTCGATCGCCAGCAGACCCTTGTCAGAAAGCCGATGCCGCGCCGCCGCGCGAAGGTAGTCGCCGAGATAGGCAGCCAGCGCGTCGTGGCTGTCGAAATGTCCGCCGCCAGCGTCGGCGAGCATCGAGAACGGGACGGCCGGGAACTCGCGGCGGAAGGGCAGCGCCTTGCCCGCACGCTCCTCAGCCCACTCGTATTCGCCGCTCACGAGCAGCAGCGGCACGCCCGCCAAATCGCGGCCCGACCACGCGGCGGGCGGCGTCCTTTTCAAGTCCGGCCACGAACCTTTCAGCGAAATCGCCGCCAGCGTGCGCGCCGGTTTCCAAGCCGCGAAAAGATACGGAAACTCCGCCATCGCCGAGTGGCCGATTGGCACGACGGGCGCCTGCGCGAGCTCGGAGTAGCCGGATTCCCCGGCCAGAGCGCGGAACATTTCCTCGAAGTGTGCGCCTTCCTCCGGGCCAAGTTTCTCGGAGCCACCGACCGGCGGCGTCACCCACACCGCGGCGAAGCCCAGTTCCGCGAGCGCCGCGCGAAACGCCGGATGCTCCAGCACGGGTTCCTCCAGCATATTGTGCTGGCCGAGCACGACTGCCCGCACGCGCACGCAGTCCGGCGGTATCCAAAGAAACGCGCGCGGCGGCCCCTTCGTCTCGTTGCTCGTAAGCGATGCCACCGGCACGGACCACTGGTATTCCGCACCGGATGCGCCGGCGCATGCTAGCAGAACCCGACACACCGTTCCGATGGCAAGCAGCCGGCGGGTCATAGTCGGGATGGTCTTTGGCTTCATAGTCCGGGGCATTCGTCGCATCTCATCATGCCGCGCCCGCGGCCAGCATCAACCCAACTCCCGCCCATGATGCGCAGCGACATCGCCCACGCCAGTCACGTCTATTTGCCCGGCTTCGGTTGCTCACGCGAGGCCCAGATACTTGCCATTGGATAGACGGTGAGTTCCTCGATCACGGCATCGCCTTCGATGGCGAAGGCGGATCCGGCGTCGGTGTGCAGGGACGCGATGGAGTAGGTGGCCTCGCCGCCATTCCAGAAGGCCTCGATAATGCCACGATCGATGAGGAAGCGGGCATCGAGGCTTGCGCCAGGATGAATAGGCGTGGGTTGGTTGCCGCGCCTGAGGATCTTCGTAGCGGCGTCGTAGTGAAAGGCGACGCTGCGGATGGTGACATTCACCTGGCCCGATGCCGCAGGGCGGAAGCGCACGACGACATCCACCGATGCGTCCTTGGCGAGCGTGCCCAGTTTCACTCCAGCTTCGGCAGTGGTGACGTTGCGCAGCTTTACCATCGGTTCGCCGCGCAGGGCGTTGACTTCCTCGGCGGGTTCAAAGCAGAGCGTGTCTTCACCATTGATGGCTTTCATCTGCAACAGCAGCGGAATGCTGGCGCATTGATTGAAGGGCTCGCCGGGGAACCTGGTGCCGTTTGCCCAACCCATCATCACTGCGCGGCCTTTGGGTTCGTTCATGAAGATGAGCGCGGCGTAGTAGTTGGGGCCGAGGTGCGCGTGGCGCAGCTTGGTGATGGGAGTGAAGGTCCTGCCATCGAAGCGTCCGAGCTGATAGCAGGACTTGGAGTTGAAAGGCTCCGGTGCATCCTTCGGCGAGCGGTAGCAGCCGTAGAGCAGCATCAGGTCTTCGCCCGTGACGGCGGACTTCATCGGGATGAACTCGGGGCACTCAAACCAGTTCGGCAGCGTCTGGGTTTGCTCCCAGTGGGTGAGGTCTTTCGACCGCAGGATGCGGTATCCATCATCCTTCCCGCCGACGTAGAGCACCATGACATAGTGCTGCGATGCCTCGTGCCAGATGACCTTCGGATCGCGGTCGCCGTTGCCCATGTTCGGCACGACCGGATTGCCAGCGAAACGTTTCCAAGTGCGGCCCCCGTCAGGCGTGGTGGCGAGGTGTTGGGAGAAAGGCCCGGTGGCGGCGAAGAACATGGCCGGCGCGGGGAGTTTGATGCCTTCATTCAAACCCGGAATGGGAAGCTGCTGCATCACGGTGGTGCCGGAATAGCACTGACCACTGGCGTCGGGAAAAAGCGCGACGGGCCATTCCTCCCAATGCATGAGGTCTTTGCTCACCGAGTGTCCCCAGTGCATGTCGAAGCCCGCGCCCATGCCTCTGGCGACCGGGTTGAACTGGTAGAACACGTGATACAGCCCGTCGAGATAGTAGCTGCCGTTGATGTCGTTCATCCAGCCAAGGCGCGGGCTGAAGTGGAAGCGCGGGCGGTGCGGGCCGTCGTATGTCTTGGGATCAATGATCTCCTTGTCGCTGAACGCCAGGCGCTCGAGTGCTGCGGCAGCATTCGACTTGTAGCGCAAGGTGACCTCGCGCCCTTTGAACTCGCGGAAGTCGGCGGAATACCAGAAGTCAGGCTCCTGCCCTTCCGCGGCCAGCTTGACGGTCATGTAGCGCAGCAGCCTGCCATCGGACTCGATGCTCAGCTTCTCCATGCCGGGCTTGTTGCGGTCCCCGTTTTGCATCAGTGGCAGTTGCAGGAAGTCGCCACTTATCGTCACCTTCCGCGCGCGCTCCGCAGCGGGCGGCGGTGGAGGCTCGACCTTCGCTGCCAATGCAATCGCGCCGCGATCATCGGTCTGCACGATCTGATCCACATTGATGTGCCCCCAGCCGCCCTTGCGTTCGTCCACGATGACGAGGCTCGCGCTGCGACCCGCAAACTCCGCCACATCCCATGCCGACGGCGCGAGCTGTTCGCTGCCGCCCGGTTGCGTATTCGTCCCCGTCGCCGTGCGCACGACCTTACCGTCGTGCATCAGATTCATGCACGTCTCATTCTCCCAACCGCCACCACCTATGAGGAAGGTGATGAACTTGCGTTCGATCTTGAACGGCGGCGAGGTCAGACGCCCCGTCGCATCGTCGCCCGTGTTGAATGAGTTCACCAAACCTTTCCCGACGAAACCTTCCACCTTCATCTGGCCCAGCAGCGCACCATGCGCCGGGCCCTTGCCGAAGGCATCACCCTCCACCTTCCAAGTGCCGTAAGTCTCGGACTCAAAGTCGGCGATGACGACAGGCTCGGCGGCGTGGAGCGTCGCTGATGCAATGAATGCGGCTAGGACAAACGCGATCGTTTTCATGGTATTTAAGGGTTGGCGTGAAACCGCTTCGGCACAGCTCCATCATGCGCGCACACGACGGCGGCAGTCTCGCAAGCGGTGCGGGCGATGGCTTGCAAAGGCTCTCCGCGCAGCAGTCCGATGATGAGCGCGGCGGTGAAGGAATCGCCCGCGCCGACGGTGTCGCGGACGACCGTGGGGATGCCGGGTTGCGAAATCGTTTCGGCTGCGGACACGAGCAGCGCACCGTCCGCACCGCGAGTCATGGCGATGAGGTCGAGGTCGCAGCGCGTGAGCATGGCGCGCAGCGTGGCCTCGGGATTCGCGGCCGGTGCGATGTCACAAGCGGCGGCGACTTCGCGCAGCTCGTCGTCGCTGAGCTTCAGCACGCTGGCTTGCGCAATGGATTCGCGGATGAGCGCGGCATCGTAGAATGGCTGGCGCAGATTCACATCGAGCACGCGGAGGGTGCCGCGAGCTTTTGCGATGCCCAGTGCACGCCGGATTGTCGCGCGTGATCTCTCGCCGCGCTGCCCGAGCGTGCCGAAGTAAACCGCGTCCACTTCCGCGATGCGCGTTTCGAGCGATGCCGTCCACGCGACGCGATCCCACGCGGAGCCTGCGTGAATCTCATAGCTCGGCTTGCCCGCCGCATCCACGCTCACGCCGACGCTTCCCGTGGGTGCATCTGCGATGCGCTGCACCAATGATGTATCCATCCCGAAGCCCTGAAGAATCGCGATGGCTTCATCGCCGCTGGTATCATTTCCCACGGCACTGAGCATTGCGACATCACCTCCGAGCAGTGCCGCGTGGCACGCGAAGTTTGCCGGCGCACCGCCGAAGCGTGCGCCCTCGGGAAAGAGGTCCCACAGCACTTCGCCACAGGAAAGGATGGCCGCCTTTCTCATGACACGCCGAGGTCGTGCTGGATCTCCTCCAGGCTGCGGCCCTTGGTTTCCGGGACCATGAGTTTCACCCAGGCGAGTTGCAGCACCATCATGAAGCAGAAGAACAGGAAGACGTAGCCGGCGGGGAAAGCGGTGACCATCTTGGGGAAAAAGCTCGTGAGCAGCGCGGCGAAAATCCAATGCGTGAAGCTGCCGAGCGACTGGCCCTTTGCTCGGAACTTATCAGGAAAAATCTCCGAGATGAGCACCCAGATGACCGCACCCTGACCGATCGCGTGCGCCGCGATGAAGGCGAAGATGCACGCGGGCACGATGGCAAAGTGCCCGGTGAAGAACGCCCACGAACACAGCCCGAGCGAGGCGATGTAACCGAACGAGCCGATGTAGAGCAGCGTGCGCCGACCGAGGCGGTCGATGAGCCACAGACCGACGAAGGTGAAGATGAGGTTCGTCACGCCAATGCCGACGGATTGCAGCAGCGCGGCCTTTTGTCCGAGGCCGGTGAGCTCAAAGATACGCGGCGCAAAGTAGAGGATGGCGTTGATGCCCGAGAGCTGGTTGAAGAACGCCACGAAGATCGCGATAAGGATCGGGGTTCTCATTCCCATGTGCCAGAAGCCCTTCGAGGACGCGACCTCGCGGCTCGCCGAGGTCATGGCATCGGCACTCGCATCGAGTTCTGCGTCGGAGGCGGTTGGCGTGATGAGTTTCAGCACCGCAAGCCCAGCCGCGCGGTCGCCCTTGCGCGAGAGCAGCCAGCGCGGGCTTTCAGGAATGATGAAGCACGCCAGCGTGTAGATCACCGAAGGCACGGCCATGATGCCGAGCATCCAGCGCCAGGCGTGGTCGCCGATGCCTGCGAGCAGCGAGTTCGAGACAAAGGCGACGAGGATGCCGAAGACGATATTGAACTGAAACATGCCCGCCAGCCGCCCGCGGCTCTCCGGCGGCGAGATCTCCGAGATGTAAAGCGGCGCCGCCACCGTGGACACGCCGATGGCGATGCCCCCGAGGAACCGCGCGACCATGAACGAATAGACTTCGCTCGCGAAAGCCGACCAAAGCGATCCGACAAGGAACAGAACACCGATGCACAGCAGCGTTTTCTTTCGTCCAAACTTGTCGGTCGGCCAGCTCCCAATGAGCGAGCCGAGCACCGTGCCCCACAGCGCCGCGCCCATGGCCAGTCCATGCATCGCGGGGCTCAGGCCCCACAGTGCCTGGATCGTCTTCTCGGCTCCCGAGATGACGACCGTATCGAAACCAAACAGAAACCCCGCGAGCGCGGAGACGACGGACCAGAGGAAAAGGCGTGAGTTCATGGGGGCCGCATCCTGACTCCGGCGCCCTAGGCTGCAACCCTCTGTATCTAAAAACGAAAGGCGTTCTTGGAGTGCCGCGCCGGCTCTCGCTCCTACCTTTGCGCAGATCGCGAGGATGAGCTCCGAAGAAGCCGCGGAACTCTGCGCGTCCCAGGTGATAGGACGCGAACTGCGGCTCCAGCAATTCCGCTTCAGCGCGGCGCGTTGCCGCTGTGGATGAACTCGTCGCGGCTGAGGACGCCGTCTTTGTTTGTGTCGAACTGGAGGAAGCGCGCGGGCGCTTTGTCGGGATCGGGCTGGTCGGCGAGGAATTCCTCGCGCGTGAGCTTGCCGTCGTGGTCCTTGTCCTTGCGCTCGAACAGCGCGACGCGATCGACCCTGGCCTTTTCGGCGGCGGCGGAAATCTGAGGCTTTGCCTCGGGTTGCTGCGCGAGGAGCGCGCGGAGTTTCGCGACGACGTCCGGGCTTTGGGCAGCGATGTTCGCGGTTTCCAGCGGATCTGTTTCGTAGTCGTAAAGTTCGATGATGGCTTCGTCCGGGGATGCGCCGGGCTTTTTCCACTCGACCATGCGGTAGCGTGAATCGCGGATTGCGCGGCCAAGGCGCTCACCGCGCGGAAAGACGTGGGTGATGTGATCGCGCGCCGGCACCGCCGCATCGCGCAGGCTGGCGGCGAAACTTTTCCCATCGAGCCCGGCGGGCGTGGAAATGGCGGCGAGTTCGCAGAGCGTGGGATAAAGGTCCACGGTCTCGACGAACCTGGAGTTGACTGCCGGCTTCACGCCTGGCGCGGCGACGATGAGCGGGATGCGCGTGGCCTGCTCGTAATTGGTGTGTTTGCTCCACATCCCGTGATCGCCGAGATGCCAGCCATGATCGCCCCAGAGGACGATGATCGTCTTGTCGGCGAG
>JAYTML010000083.1:0-6500 GCA_043728655.1 Chthoniobacter sp.
ATCACCTTCACCGGCAATACCTTCACGCTGATCGGCAGGGGTGGAATGGGCGACGCGCCCAACACCTTCACGGGCCTGACCGACGTGCAGGGCGGCCTGGTGCTGCTCGGCAAGGGATCGGCGATCGCCGGAGCGGACGGTGTGGCGCTGGCTGGCAACGTGAAAATCGACGCCGGAGCGGTGCTGCAGGTCAACAGCAACTTCCTGAGCGGCGGCGGAACGGCGAACAACCAGATCGCGCGGACTGCGAGCGCGATCGTCAACGGCATCCTCGACATCGGCGGCACCAACCAGACGCTCAACAACCTCAATGGTTCCGGCATCGTGCGGCTCGACGACTCGGCAGTGAACGCGGCATTCGCGGGCGCGCCTGGGACGAGGGCCGGGGTGCTGACAGTCAGCAGCGGCTTCCTGACCGGATCGATCGTTGACGGCGGCCTGAACGGCCAGCTGGTGAAGAACACCGGCGGCACGCTCTACCTGACCGGAGTGAACACCTACCTCGGCAACACGACGATCAATGGCGGACGCCTGATCGTGGACGGGTCGATCGCGAGCCGGAACACGTATGTCAACGCAGGCGGCCTGCTGGGCGGCCGCGGCATCATCGGCGGCAACGTCTTTAACAGCGGCGTGGTGAGCCCCGGCAGCTCAGTGGCGACACTGACCATCAAGGGCAACTACACGCAGAGCAGCGCCGGCACGCTGGTCATCGAGGTCGCGGGCAAGAGCGCCGGCCAGCACGACCTGCTGGCAGTCGGCGGGACCGCGAACCTGGACGGCACCGTGCGCATCCTCAACACCGGCGCGGTCAAGCTCAAGCGGGGTGACAAGATCACCTTCCTGACGGCTGGCGGCGGGGTGAACGGGACCTTTGCCAACGAAAGCAACGGCTTCAAGACGGGCAACCCGCTGCTGGAGGCGCACGTCATCTACGGGAGCAACATCGTGAGCCTGCAGCTGCTGCAGGGATCGTTTGCCGCGCTCAACGGGATCATCGGCCTGACGCCCAACCAGATCGCCACGGCCCGCGCGCTCGACCAGATCGCCGGCAGCCCGAAGCTGGGCAAAGTGCTCGACCACCTCGACGCGCTGCCGCTCAACAGGATCCCGCAGGCGCTCGACGACATCGCGCCCGAGGAGTTTGCCTCGATCACCTCGCTCGGCGTGTCCCTTGCCAACGTGCAGACGGCGAACCTCCAGCGGCGCATGAGCGACATCCGCTCGGGCGGCCAGCAGGGCTTCCACTCCTCGGTGGACGTGAACGGCTACCCCGCCGACGGCGGCGGCAACTACGGCCCGTCTGGCAAAGGCGGCAAGGAGCTGGTAGCGCCGGCGGACCGCGTGGGCGTGTTCATCACCGGAGCAGGCGAGTTCAGCAACATCGCCGGGACGTTCAATGCCCGCGGCTACGACCTGACCACCGGCGGCTTCACGCTCGGCGTGGACTACCGCCTGACTGACAACCTCGTGGTCGGCCTGATGACGGGCTACGCGAACACCGGCATCGACCTCTTCCGTGGCGGACGGATCTCGGTGGATGGCGGCAAGGTCGGCATCTACGCGACCTACTTCTCCGGCGGGTTCTACGTCGATACGGCAGTCAGCGGCGGCTACAACACCTACGAGACGCAGCGGCGCGGCCTGCTCGGCACAGCACGAGGCAGCACCGACGGCGGCGAGTTCAACGGGCTCATCGCGACGGGTTACGACGTGAAGCGCGGCGGTCTGACATTCGGGCCAGTGGCGAGCTTCCAGTACACCTACGTGGGCATCGGCAAATTTGCCGAGAACGGCTCGCTCACCCCGCTGCAGATCGGCGGACAGCACAACGAGTCCACCCGCACCGCGCTGGGCGTGAAGGCGAGCTACGACATGCAGGTCGGTGGCGTGGTCGTCCGGCCCGAAGTGCGTGCTGCCTGGCAGCATGAGTTTGCCGACGTGGCCTACGCCGTGGACTCCCGGTTCTCGACCGGCGGCGGCGGCACCTTCACCGTCAACGGCCCGGAACTCGGACGCGACTCGCTGCTGCTGGGCGCCGGGTTTGCGGTGCTCTGGAACGAGCGGACCTCGACCTACGTCTATTATGACGGCGAGCTGGGCCGCACGAACTACAACTCACAGAACGTGAGCGGCGGAGTGCGGATGTCGTTCTAAGACACGGCCCCGACAAGGTTCGTCAAAAATCGAAAAGCCCGCCGGCTGCAAAGCCGGCGGGCTTCTTCGTGAAAGGGGCGCATCATCGGGCGGGGATGCTGTCAACTTTCCCCGGCAGTGTCGGCTGGATGTGGCGTTTTCGTGTGGCTGCTTTTGCGCAGGGCGCTGGCGGGGTGATGTTTTTTATGCAGGGCGGGAAACGACGTGGGTCGGCCGAACCCATTGTTTTCCAGAGTAAAACGGCAAGTTTTTGCCCGTGGCATATCGGGTGCTAACGGCACGGCAGACAAATCGTCGCCGCCTTTCCACGCCTGATTCTGGCGAGTGCCCACGGGCATTTTTCACCGGGCCGGGAGGGTGGCGATGACGTCCACAAAACCACCAACCACCACTACCAGCCTACTGCATGAAACTGACACGACACTTCACCGCGCTCGCTGCGGCGACTGCCCTCTCCTGGGCCTCGCTCGCCGGCAGCGCATCCGCCCAGGATCCCGCTGCGCCTGCGCCCGCCCCGGTGGCGGCTGCTCTGGCCGAACCCGCACCCGCTGCCGCCGCCGCCCCGGAAGAGGCGGCGCCGCCGACCACCGAGCAGCGGATCGCTGACCTCGAGGCCTATGTGAAAAACACTCAGCCTGGCAAGGATGGCGACAAGACGTGGAAGTCGAACATCGCCGGCCCCGGCCCCGGCCACAATGCGTGGCAGATGACCAGCACGGCACTCGTCATCTTCATGACGCTGCCCGGCCTCGCGCTTTTCTACGGCGGCTTGGTCCGGCGGAAGAACGTGCTTTCCGTCCTCGCCCAATGTCTCGGAATCGCCGGCATGGTCACCATCATCTGGTGGGCGTGCGGCTACAGCCTCTCGTTTGGAGTGGACGCGAAGAGCCCGTTCTTCGGTGACTTCAGCAACGCGATGTTCAAGGGACTCGAACCCGGCAACTCCGGCGCGGGCTACTACTGGATCTCGGATGTCATGTGGTCGATGTTCCAGCTTTCCTACGCCATCATCACTCCGGCGCTGATCGTGGGTGCGATTGCGGAGCGCATGAAATTCTCCGCCGTGCTGGTCTTCATCGCGCTGTGGATGTTCGCCGTCTATTTCCCATTCGCCCACATGGTGTGGTCCACCGTCGGGTTCATGTGCGGGCCCCTGAATCCCAATGCGGCGATCAAGGCGATCGACTTCGCCGGCGGCACGGTCGTCCACATGACGTCGGGCTGGAGCGCGCTTGTGCTCTGCCTCATCCTCGGAAAGCGCATGGGCTTTGGAAAAGAGAAGATGGCTCCGCACAGCATGGTGCTTTGTATGGTCGGCACGGGCATGCTCTGGGTCGGCTGGTACGGCTTTAATGCCGGCTCCGCGCTGGGCGCTGACGCTATCGCCTCGAATGCCTTTATGACCACCACGCTGGCTGCGGGCACCGCCGCCTTTGTGTGGGGTCTGGTCGAGTGGATCCACAAGGGCCACCCGTCCATCCTGGGCTTCTGCTCGGGTGTGGTCGCGGGTCTCGTCGTCGTCACGCCGGCCGCGGGCTTCGTCACGGCCAATGGCGCGATGGTCATCGGCCTGCTCGCCGGGGTCGTCCCGTATGTGGCGGTCGTTTTCGTGAAGAACATGTTCGGCTACGACGATGCGCTCGATACCTTTGGCATCCACGGCGTGGGCGGCACGCTCGGCGCGATCCTCACCGGCGTCCTCGCCGACGAGAAGGCGAACTCCGTGGTCGGCCCGCTGAAAGCGGCGCTCCTCGTGGAGCAGCTCAAGGCGATCGGCGTCACCATCGTATGGAGCGTGGTCGCCACGGCGGTCATCGCTCTCGTGGTGAAAGCGGTCATCGGTCTGCGGCCCACGCCGGAAAACGAGACGCAAGGTCTCGACGTCACCGACCATCAGGAGGAAGGCTATATCCTCTAAGTCGCGTCCGCCTTTCCGCCGGGGCTCTCGTGAGCCCCGGCGGCAGCGGAAACCTGAACCCAACTACTCATGAAAAAACTCGAAGCAATCATCAAACCCTTCAAGCTGGAGGAAGTGAAAGAAGCCCTCGCCGAGATCGGCGTGGAAGGCATGACAGTCTCGGAGGTCAAAGGATTTGGCCGCCAGAAAGGGCACACGGAAATCTACCGGGGGAGCGAATACACGGTGGACTTCCTGCCAAAGATCAAGATCGAGGTCGTCCTCACGGAAGACCTCGTGGAGCGCGCGGTCGCGGCGGTCGTGAAGGCCGCCAAGACCGGCAAGATCGGGGACGGCAAGGTCTTCATCTCGCCGGTGGACGAGGCGATCCGCATCCGCACGGAGGAGACAGGGGACAAGGCGGTCTAGGCCAGCTTAGGCACCCGTAAATCACGAGCCGGCGACCGGGAGACTGGTCGCCGGCTTCGTGCTGTGGGGCTGTGGGGCTGGCGCGCTGGGCGGCCGGTGGCCGCGCGGCTACTCGTAGCGGAGGGCTTTCACCGGATCGAGGCGGGAGGCGATCCGGGCGGGGATGTACGCGGCGAGGGAGCAGATGATGAAGGCGCTGATGCAGATGATGGCGACATCGCGGGGGATGACTTCGGCGGGGATGCCGCTGAATTCGTAGATGCTCGGGGAGAAGATGACGATGCCGAGGCGCTCGGAGAGCCAGTCACGGAAAACGTTGCGATAATGGAGCACCCCGAGGCCGAGGCCGAGGCCGGTGATATTTCCCATGACGCCGACAAACATGCCCTGAGCCAGGAAAACCCAGACGATCTGCCCAGGGGTGGCGCCGAGGGCTTTCATGATGCCGATCTCGCGGGTCTTTTGCACGGTGACGGTTATCTGGGTGTTCATCACGGAAAAGGCCGCGATGACGATGAGGAACATGAGGATGAAAAACATGACGTGTTTCTCCGTGCGAATGGCTTCGAAGCGGGCGCGGTTTTCGTCATACCAGGAGATGGTGCCGACGCGCCCGGAGAACTGGGCATCGACGGCGTCCTGAATGCGCTCGATGTGGTAGGGATCGTTGGTTTTGACGGCGATGCCGTGGACGGCGTCCTTGAGGGCGTACAGCTCCTGCGCATTGTGCAGGGGCATGAGGATGAAGGTGGAGTCGAAGCTGTTTGTGCCGCTGTTGAAGATGCCGACGACCTTCATCGGGGCGGGGATGATGATGCCGCCCTCGGCCTTGAGGTCGGCGAGGGTGCGCGGCTTCACCGAGGGATCCTCGGTCTCGCGGCGCAGCTCGGCGACGAGGGTGCCGATATTGCCAGGGGCGTAGATGGTGACCTGGTCGCCGATGGCGACGCCGAGATCCTCCGCGAGGCGCTGGCCGATGACAACTTCGTCGCTGGCCATATCCGCGGTGCCGGTGACGAATTTTTTCAAATCCATGAGCTGCTCCTCCTGGGCGATATTGATTCCGCGGATGATGGCCTGGACGGTGCGGGTCTGGCCCCGCTCCTCGTCCTCGCGCTGCACCAGCACTGCACCGGTGACGTACGGGGCCGCGCCGATGATGCCGGGCACTTTCTCGAGGCCGGGGAGGACCTCGCGCCAATTGCGCATGAAATCGCCTCCAACCACGCGGAGGTGGGGCTCGAAGCCGAGGATGGCGCGCTGGAGCTGCCGGTCGAAGCCGGTCATGACCGAAATCACGACGATGAGCACGGCGATCCCTAGCGTGACGCCGAGCACGGAGATGACCGTGATGACGGAGACGAAGGTGCGCTTTGGCTTGAGGTAGCGGAGGGCGAGGAAGAGGGAAAATGGAGCGTTCACGAGCGCGCACATGGAAGACGCGAAGGGTGCCGCGACCAAGCGAAATGTGCCCGCGGCAGCCGGAGGACAAAAGTGGGCGGCGAACGGAGAAATGCGTTGACGCACACACGGCCCGCAGGTTGATTGCCAGCCATGAAAAAAGTTCTCTCCCTCCTCCTCGCGTTCGTCTTCCTTCATGTGCAGTCTTGGGCGCTTAGCGGCGGCCCGTTCGGCAGTCAGGGCCGCAATAGCATCAGCGGCACCTACGCCGGTGTTTTCACAGGTGTCAGCGGCACGCTCACGAACCCGACAACGGGAGCGACCACGATGGCCACTGGCACGAATTCGATCGGAATCTTCGTGATGGGCGTCCCGACCACGAATCTCGCGAGCGGCACGGTGGCCCTCTTTGTGGAAGGCTTCTTCTATCAGGGCGGCATCCTCGGGATCGCCGACCCGGACAAGCAGATGATCTACGGTGTATCCCAAGCCATCCACCTTTCCGACATTTTCACCGACAACGTCTTCGGTAATTCGATTCAGTTCGATTCCCGTGCGGACGGAGCCTTCAAGGCAGAAGTTAACCAGACGACTGGCAGGATTCAGGGAACTGGCA